>JAYSSX010000169.1:0-4296 GCA_043720315.1 Pseudobdellovibrionaceae bacterium
GCTAACTGCAAGGAAGCAATTTTTCGAAGTGCTGAAGATAAGGATACGCGAAACGAACGCATAAATTTTTCGTAGATAACTTCCAATTGCGGTAAACGACCTCGGATAATTCTGTCTTGAGAAGTTAAGTCATAAGTAATGACATTTTTGTCTTCTTTTTTGACTGAACTGCTGCCACCACCGCCAGATGCGCTTACTGATCCCGAATTACTGGATGCAGCTTCAGGAGTACCTACCTCGCCTTCGGAGACCGCGGCTAATAGAGCATCAACTTCACTTTGTGATAAAACTTGATTCATTGCTTATCCTCTAGTTGTAGATAAATTCGGTGAAGTAAACATTTTTAATTTTACCTTTAGTCATAAACGAATTCAGATTGTTTTTAAGTTCAGACTTTAGTTCGTCTTTGCCTTCTTTAAGTTCAACTTGTTCATAAGTTTTTGATGATAAGGTAATTATAATGATGTCACGCAACTGGGCTTTTCTTTTGTCAATCTCTTCTTGCGCGCCTTCGCCTTCCAATTCCAGCTCGACGTTGACCTTGGCAACACGGCGGCCTTTAGTCCCTGAAAGATTCACAATAAAAGTTTCTAATGGAATTACTTTTCCAACGGTATTCTGTTCTTTATGCTTATCTTCCTCTTGAGCATCATGTTCACCCTTAATGACATGTTCAATTTTAGGTTCAGCAGCATCTTTCTTCTTGCCCTGCCAAACCATAAATCCTACTCCAGCAACGACAATCATATTCAATACTATTAATGCCACCAAAATGATCGGCTGTTTTCCTTGCGCGGGGGCTGCGGCGGGCGCGGCACTTTCCTTGGCTGCTGCATTTTCTTCGGCCACGTTCATCCTCCTTGATGAATAAATACACTTGTAACTAACATCATATGAAGCAACAGAAGTGCCAACACGACCTTAGAAGGGAAACGTCAGTGAGTTAAAATCAGGTTTATTTGACGAAACTAGACCCTATAAATGTTAAGTTTTTTTGACATAGAACACGTATTTCCAAGTCAGTTTTTTGACCCAAGACTTGGACTTTAATATTGTAAGTAGCAAGGCTCATTCGGCACTTTAAAGTTCTTTTTTGTGCTTTTCATTGCGGCTTGTTTGCGGGAGTCTGTATTTTCAAAAACTTTCATTAATTTGGTCGCAATTACCGGTAGGTCACCTTCTTTGAGACAATTAAATACTTTGAAATAATTGCTTTCATTTGCAGGATTTGGATTTAATAAAAACGTTTGGTACAGCTTTGCGAACTCGAACAAGGAAACATATTCTCTTTTTCTTTTTTCAAAATTAAATGCAAGGAGACGTTCAACATCGTCTCTTACTCCATTTTTATTTTGATCTACGCCTTCAACACTGGCATCAACTAATTTGGGATCTGCCGCCGGCGGAATAGGAACACCGTTAATTTGGGTGGAAAATTCAATTGGCACCTTTGAACGAAAAAGAATCTGTTTGGCAAAATAAGGCCGCTCGCAGTCTTCCTCTTCCACAACCTTAGGGAATTTTAAGTCTTTATTCTCTTTGATCAGATTTACGTTGTTATTGTATTCCTTTGCTCTTAACGGAGTCTTGAATGTCGATAAGTCATGAACGTAGCCTAATAGTTTCGGGTCTAGAATCAGTTCCGCACAACTTAACACAAAAAGCGCTTCCTTATCTGGCTTTAGCAGAAATCGCTGTTGATACTTAGCATAGAAAATCAGGCCGTCATACGTAGCTCTATCGTTTGCAAACGTTAAAGTTATTTTTCGTTCAATATCGTCCCGAATCCCGTTTTTGTTAAAATCGATACCTTCAACATTAGAATCGTTTATCTTTGCATTTGGTTCCGGTGGTAAATCCTTGATATTGATTTCATTATCTTCAACCACAATAGTTGTTCCCAAACTGGAATCGTGCGGACAAACATCTTCATTAACTATTAGTCCATCAATTTTTCCGATGGCTTCTTTACGAGCATCAGTATTGGCAACAATTTTCTGTACTTTGCCGACCAACCTTGTCAGCTTTTTATCTTTAAAACAAATTCGAGACCGAAGATAACGAAAGTGCGCGGCTTTACTTGGTTTGTGTAAGTAGGATTGAATAGCCCGAGCATTTTCCATACTAGCTTCATATTCGATTTCCTTTTGCGAAAAATTGAATGCAATGGCTCGCTCTACATCGTCACGCACCCCATCCGAATTCTTATCGACCCCTTCCAAGGTTGAATCATTTAGTTTTTGTTCAGGAGCTTCTGGAATATCTATCCCTTTTATTTTCGCCGTGTATCCAACCGGGACCTTATAATTAAACAGGATTGGCATAGCAAACGAAGGTCGTTCGCAAATGTCGTCATCGCTTTCACGTATAGGAGTCACTTTTGCCAGCAAAAGCTTTTGATTATTGTTTAAAAAGGCTTTGTTTCTTTCCGGAGTATCTAAGGTACGTTTTTGTAAAGTATCAACATGCATATTTAAAACTGCATCTAAAATATACTTTCGGCAATCAATAACTAAAAAACTTTTTTCACTGGGGTTCAATAAGTAATTTTGAAAATGGATGGCATAATAGGAAATGGCCTGAAAAAATTTTTTATCTTTTCCATAATAAGTGGCTATCATTCGGTCGATATCATCCCTGATCCCATTTTTATCTGAATCAATTCCTGCGATTGTCGTTTTATTTATTTTCGAATTGGGTTCTGTGGGGACGGTAATTCCACTAATAACATCGGCAAAAGTAGTAACCGAAATAGTTAAAGAAAGAACTAATGCAAAAAAATTCATACCAACCCCTAGTTGGTATTATTGTCACACAGTTTAGAACTCATCTGCAATAGCTCTTCATGTAAATGAAGATTCGAAGCTACCATTGAATTTTTGAAAGGAGTGTATTTTTCGCCGCGGTAAGTGCTGACCTTGCCACCCGCTTCTTGGACTAACAATAAACCTGCAGCCGAATCCCAAGGTTTCAAATTTCTTTCCCAATACCCATCGAATACACCTTTTGCTACCAAACATAAATCATAAGCCGCGGCTCCGGCTCGGCGAACGGCACGGCACTTTCTTACGATTTCAGAAAATATCCGTAATTGTTCCTGCAATATGTGTTCATGATCAGCTATAAAACCCGTGGCTAATAAAGAATCTTTGATTAGTTTAGTTTCACTGGTTCTTAATGGTTTACCATTTAAGAAGGCACCTTTGCCTTTAATAGCAGTATAAGTTTCATTCAGCATCGGCACATCAATGACAGCTAAAACGATTTCAGATTTAATTTCCAGGCCGATACTAATGCAAAAGATAGGAAACTGATGAACATAATTAGTAGTCCCATCCAATGGATCAATGATCCACCGACCTTGGTCCGATGATAGGTCGTAATCGTGGTAGGCTTCTTCCGCCAAAAAAGTCGTTTCTGGGAACTCTTTTTGCAAAAAACCGACGATGGCCTTCTCCGACTCCTTATCAGCTTCGCTAACTAGACCAGCCTGAAATTTTTCTTCGATATGTTTTAATCGCCCGTAATAACTTAATAAAATTTCCCGACCAATTCGGGCGGCTTGAATAGCTTTGTGTAATTCTTTAAACCCAATATTTTGCATTAAATCGTCCCCGGGGAAGCTTACAGCGCACCTAAGGTGCAACTCCCGATAGATCTAGCCCTATTCTATTCCTTAATCTAGGCTAAATTTATTATGACACGTTGACCTAATTGATGATGGAATTTATCATAGATATATAAGGGTGTATTGTCTCCTTAAAGAATTGTGAGGATCTCATGGCAGTCGAAAGATATGGTTCTACAAGAACCGATGTCATCGTAAAGTTAGTTTTAGTGTTTTTCATATCACTACTATCTTTTTCTATTGGAACTTTTGTTGGCAAAAAATTTAGTGATAACCAGCACAAACTTTCTCAACTAGAGCCGGCTCATCAAGAGCAAGAGGCGGACTCTAGCGTTAGCGAAAGAGATGTTGCGAGTATTTCGGAAGAAACCGTTACGCCAAAACCTGAAGATGCTTTGACCGACGAAGAGATGGCAAAGTTAACTCAGGAATTCGCTGCTGGTGATGAAGAAAAACCGCACGGAACAGCTGTCGATAAAAACGAAACTCATGAAAAAACCGAAACTCATGCCAAAGCCGATACACACGGTGAGTCCGCGGAACACACAGCCCCTGCTGCTGCCACCAAAGGTAAAGCCGAAGCAAAACCTACAGCAATGCCAGCTCATTCTGCTGAAGCCACTCACGCTATCAATCGCGTTCCATCAGCGGCCGCAGAAAAAGTAGCA
>JAYSSX010000170.1:0-1994 GCA_043720315.1 Pseudobdellovibrionaceae bacterium
GGAGCGTAATCAAATTCCATTTTCGGGCCCTTTGCAGCTTCGTTTGAAGATTCTAAATTTTTTCCATTTTGGGACGTTTGCATATAAATTCCTAGTCTAGAGAAAAAACTTTGTCGTAGTAGTAATGTCCGACAATTTCTTTATAAATTTGTTTAAGAAGATCGTTCAACAAGGCCGAGGCGCCAAAACGGAACATATCTGGAGTCAGCCAATCGGGTCCTAAAGTCTCCTTCACCATACAAAGATAGTGAACGGCTTGTTTGGCCGTGCGAATTCCACCAGCCGGCTTCATTCCAATTTTTTTACCAGTCCTTTTATGAAAGTCGGCAATGCTTTGTAGCATTACCAAAGTCACAGGCATAGTGGCGGCCGGAGTGACCTTACCTGTTGATGTTTTAATAAAATCGGCGCCGGCTTCCATAGCAATTTCAGAGGCCAAACGAACCCGATCAAAGGATCCTAATTCGCCGGTTTCCAAAATGACTTTAAGGTGCACGTCTGAGCAAGCGCGTTTGATTTCTACGATCTCGTCAAATACTTCTTGATAACGCCCTGATAAAAAAGCGCCGCGATTGATAACCATGTCAATTTCGGTAGCACCCTTTTCAATCGCAAAACGAGTGTCTTCGATTTTAACTTCTAAAGGTGATTGACCCGATGGAAATGCTGTCGCCACAGAAGCGACATTGATTCCTGTACCACGCAAGGCCTTAACTGCAGTTTCAACCATCGAAGGATAAACACAAACTGCGGCTACGGAAGGTACGTTGCGAAGGTTTTTGGCCTTCAAGTATGGCGCAATTAGATCCGGCGGAACAGGGTAGACGGCCTTGGCGCACATTTGTTGAACTCTACCGGGCGTGTCGGCGCCTTCTAAAGTAGTGAGGTCACACATGCTGATAGCCAAGTACAAAGCCGAAAGTTTAGAATCTTTTTTAACACTTCTTTTTGTAAAAAAATCGGCGCGCTCGTTAACTCCAACTTCATCAACGGCTGTTTGGATGATGCTAAAGGGCGTCCCGTTTTCTTTTTGAATTTGGATTGTTCTCATAAGAGAAGCATTTCAGTACTGTTTAACAAGAGTTGCAAGGATTAAGGACTTTTCTCATTGCGTAATTCGCGCTATTAACCAAGCCAGAGGCATAAGAACAAACTGATGGGTCATGTAAAACAACAAGGAGTTCTTGCCTAGTTTCTCGACGTAATAAAATTCCCGCCATTTAAAGTTCAAATTCCATTTCCTATATAAAAAGGCCATAAAAATCCCTAAACACACCACGCCAAACCAAGGAAATAGCGGGGCAAAATCTTCGGTAACTGGTTTCAGCGGCGACAAACCAGTGATGATTAAGGAGTCTTTCATAAAAAAGAAATTTCGATAAACCAGCGGAAGAATTATAAAAAAAGCGGCGAGCGGGGCCGAAACTTCTGGTTTTTTGACGATGAAAAAAGAAAAAAAAGTGGAAACGAATATTAAATGTAAAATGCCAAAATAAATCCAACTGATGGGATTCGTGAGGTAAGTAAAAATTGAAATCGCGGCAGCGCAAAGAAATAACTTCAGGAGCCGCAATTTAAATTTTTTATCGAAGGACTTCGGTTTGGCTAGAAAAAAACTGAAGCCCATGACAAAAGTAAACAGCGACATGATAATGGCGCGAAAGGTGAGCCAGAAGGGATCGTGATTCATATTTTCGTGAAGGACACCAAAATAATTTAAATCAAAACTGAAATGATAGATCGCCATCATGATCATTGCAAGGGCGCGCAACTGATCTAACCAATGATAACGTTGTTTGCTGTTTCCTGTTTCTTTTATTTTGGGTGCTTCTTTTGTTTTTGCCATTTTATTATAATGCAAATGAATATACACAGGGTCAATCACTTGTATCCTTTAAAACACATTTCATAAATTCAAAAAACAACTGTTTTTGCCGTCTTTTTTTAAGATTTTCTTTACAATTAGTTGCTGCCATATGACGATCTGTTCAGAA
>JAYSSX010000171.1:0-2939 GCA_043720315.1 Pseudobdellovibrionaceae bacterium
CAGGCCATGTTGTAAATTTCGTCAATTGGAAAAGAGGCAAGTTCTTCCAATTTTTGATTAATATCAAGTTCCATAAAACTAAAATTAGGATCTTGTCGCAAAAAGTTAATATTTTTAGCCGCCCCAGTGATTAAATTATCCACTGCAATTACTTTATAATTCTGTTTTAATAAGAATTCGCAAAGATGACTTCCAATAAATCCGGCACCACCGGCAACTATAGCCGTTTTCACAACAAGTTTTCTCTTCCTGAACAGTAATATTCAAATCCAAAACTTTTCATCAATATAGGCTCATAAACATTCCTGCCATCAAAGATCAATTTATTCTTCATCAGTTTGGCCATTTGTTTAAAATCAGGAGAACGAAACTGGTTCCACTCAGTGAATATCAGCAACGCATCTACATTTTCAATCGCTTCAAATGCTGATTTACAAAATCGCACTTTATTCTGTAGTGGAATATCATAGTTTTCATTTATAACGGGATCATACAAATTAAAACTGGCTCCCTCTAACTGCAACTGCTTAATAACTTTTAAGGAAGGAGCTTCTCGCAAATCATCAGTATTGGGTTTAAATGAAAGGCCCCACACTCCAAAATTAAGAGACTGAACATTTGGAAAACGAGTTTTAATTTTGTTCAAGAAAACATCAATTTGACGGTTGTTTGTTAATTGCGTGGCTTTTAACAAAGGCAGATCAATACCATTTTGTTCCGCTTGCTTTAGCAAAGAAGAGACATCCTTAGGAAGACAACTACCTCCATAACCCAATCCCGGATAAAAATAGGCAGAGCCGATTCTGGGATCGCTGGTGAATCCTTTTTTTAAAGACTCAATATCAACTTTGAATTGATCAGCCAAATTCGCTATTTCATTTATAAAACTAATTTTTGTCGCCAAAAACGCATTCGCTGCATACTTCGTTAATTCAGCCGTTTTAAAATCTACAAAGTTAATGGGATTTCCATTTTTAAGAAACGGACTATACAAATGTTGGAGTTCTGTTTTAGCTTTGTCCGAGGAAGTTCCAACAATAACTCGATCCGGTTTCAAAAAATCTTGAACAGCGGCACCCTCTTTTAGAAATTCCGGATTATTCGCAAAAATTAACGGCGCTTTTTTACTGGAAATGATCTGTTGAATTTTATCGCCAGTACCAACCGGGACAGTGCTTTTTAGCACAACCAACTTTTCTTCTCCCGCGAATTCAATGATGGAATGAACTGATTCGAAAACATCGGTTAAATCCGTTTCGCCATTTTGATCGTTAGGAGTACCTACTGCTATAAAAATCAATTCTGCTTCTTGGACAGCCTGTTTAATGTCGCTAATGAACTTTAAGCGTCCCGCAAGAAGATTGGACTTTATTAAAGTTTCCAAACCAGGTTCGAACATTGAAATATGTCCATCTTGTAATTTACGTACTCGTGACTGTGATTTATCAATGCAAATCACTTCATTGCCGGCATCTGAAAAGCATGCCGCCAGCACTAATCCCACGTAACCTGAACCAACAATAGAAATTTTCAAAGTTGCACCTTATTTAATCAGAAGATGACCAGAACTTACTAGAAATCTCGAAAATATCAAAACAAAAATAGCAACCAGTTTTGTCACTGAGAAAGCGATTAAGTATTTAAAAATACTAACCTATTTTTTAGTTCGCTGTTTTTACCGCAGTCCAAAGATCATCATATAGGGCGGTTTTGTCGCCCAAATCATGGACCGCCTCAAGATTTTTCATTGATTCTTTGCTTGGAAAGAGAGCTTCATTGTTTTTTAACTTGGGTTCCAACAATTCACGGGTGCCCGATAACACGGGTCCGCCGAACATTGTACTAACGAAATTAACATTGGCTTCCTGGCTGAGAAGAAAATTAATTAACTTATGTGCGCCTTCGATATTTTTTGAACCTTTTAAGATAACCAAATTATCAATAGCACGAGTACTGCCTTCTTTGGGTAAAACGTATTCAATTTTTCCACCAGATTTATTCCAAGCATTTAAGGCATCTGAAGAGTAGGCCTGTGCTACAGCCACTTCTTTATTAGTCAGCAAGTCGATGGAGTCTGATTGGAACAACTTGATGTTTTTCTTAATTTTCATCAGATAATCCTTAGCTTTTTTAATTTCTTTCTCATCAGTGGTGTTAAGACTTATTCCCTGCTTTTTCAAAGCCAATCCTGCTACTTCGCGAATATCATCTAACAATGAAATCTTTCCTTTAAGCTGATCATTCTCTAAAACATCCTTCCAGGACTCAATTTTACCTTTGTATAATTCACGATTGATAGCAATTCCAGTTGTAGTCCAACTATACGGCAACGAAAATCTATTTTCAGGATCTGAATCTTGTCCCAAAAGCTCCGCAGACAAATTTGTGAAATTAGGAATCAAGGTTCTCTGTAGTTCCTGTAGTTTTCCCTCTTTTGCCAGAATAGTGACCAAATAGTCGCTGGGAACAGCAACATCAATACCGGCTGCACCGGTTTGAATTTTGGCCATTAAATCTTCGTTTGAAGCATAGTTTGAAATATTTAGCTTGATCCCTGTTTGCTCGGTAAACTTCTTTGCCATTTCGGGGGAAAGATAATTGGACCAGATAGCAAGGTTTAGCTCGCCGGCGGATGGGATCATTACTACCGTCGAATCTACAGATTTCTTAGTGCAACCCAAAGAAATAGTAAGACTCGCCATCGCTAATAAAAAAAACAGTTTCATATTTTGCATCGACATTTTTTTATTTCCCCTTTAAAGTAAGGCCATTATGCTTGAAATGGTCGGTATTAGCAAAAGTTTTGCAAACCCTAATAACAACACAGCGGCGCAAACATTCGCAGTGAACAACGTAAACTTAACAATCAAAGAAGGAGAGTTTTTTTCTTTGTTGGGCCCTAGCGGCTGTGGAAAAACGACGCTACTTAGAATTCTTGC
>JAYSSX010000172.1:0-1542 GCA_043720315.1 Pseudobdellovibrionaceae bacterium
AGTCTTTGTGCAAAGCAAACAACGAAACCGCTGATTTCCTTTACGATCTTTCCCGAACTTCCTGGTTTTCTCAAACTGGCAAAAATGGGCATTTCATAACTAAATCCTCAATCCATTAATAGCAACACAAGAAGGATTATACTTGAGCGAATAAGAACTGTCAGGGCAATGTAAAGATGTAGTTGATATCTTTACATTGCCGCAGTATTATCTGGTTATGACAGAAATTCAAGCAAGAATTCAAAGTCCGGGAGACCTGCTTAGAAAGCTTTTGTCTGAAAAAAAATGGACACAAGAAGACTTGGCAGGAATCATTAATAGGTCACGGCAATCTGTCAGCGATATTATTTCAGGGCGTAGCGGTATCACGCCGGAAACTGCTATTTCACTCGCAGCAGCCTTTGGCAATAAGCCAATGGATTGGTGGCTACTTGAAGGGGAATATAGAATTACACAATTAGAGCCATCTACAACAGAAATAGGGAAACGTTCTACTATTTTAGATATTGCGCCCATTAGAGACATGCAAAAAAGAGGATGGCTAAGTCAGGGCGCAAGTCTCAATGAGACTGAGCAAGAATTAAAAATGTTCTTTGGAACAGATGATTTAGACTCGGATTTTAATATTCCGATTTCTTACCACAGGAATTTAAAACAACCACAACTTAATAAGTCGGAAAAAGCGTGGACAATGAGAGCTATAAATTTAGCTAAAATGCTACCAGTCCCCGCCTACCAAGAAGCAAAACTTGAATCACTACAAAAAGCACTTCGCAATACAGCCGCTAAATCTTTGACAAACTTGGTTGGTACTTTCATTTAATCATTATACTTCATTACTTTGTCCTACCTGCTTACTTCATAATATTCAGATTAGCAAAAATCGCTTTCCGTACAGAAGGAAGGAAGGAAATTTTCCGTGGATAGCTCAAACTATAAAATAAATTTATTGGAGCGATTCGGCCAAAAAAATCAATTTCCTTTTTTATTCTTTCTCGATCACAGAGGCCAATTTGGAACGTGTGTTTGACCATTTCCATGAAAGCGCGTTGCGGAGAAATGGGTGCAATCAGCACCTGCTGTAATTCGTCTGTTTCTTCAGGTAAATTCAAAACGTAAATCCGCTGCAAAATAGTAGGCGCGGTATGAAAAGCTAAATTACTATCATCAAAAATTACTCGCTTTTTTTCTGAATCGTGAGAAACCTCTGCAAGATTTGGTTTGTGCTCAAATATCTCGTTGAAGTTACCTCCCCATAATCGCAGGCTTGGATAACTTGGCAAACCAAAAACTTTTTCGTCCTGTTCGCTTAGTAAAAGACAGTCATCGGTCAAAAGTGGAAATCCATGAGCAACAAAGCTGGCAGTGAGCGTTGACTTACCCCAGCCTGTTGCACCCATAAATGCAATTGCACCTTCTGGCAGAACGACCGCGCCTGCGTGTATCACTACTCTTCCAAGTTGATTAAAGAGGAGCGGAATAACTATATCCAAAAACAAATGCCGGATGGTTGCAGGCGCAATGTTGAGGGCTGCATAACAA
>JAYSSX010000173.1:0-12801 GCA_043720315.1 Pseudobdellovibrionaceae bacterium
CTTTGCCCACTCTTCACGAGTCTTTGGAACTGTGAACTTAATTTGCAGTTCAGCCGCTAAATTAATCAATGCCTGTTTTACGAACCAAGAAACCATTCCTGGATTGGCGCCACAGCAAGAAACCGCAGTAATACCGCTTGCGCCGGTAGCCGCCTTTTCTTCACGTACAGTTTCGCGTAAAGCATAATTGGTTCTGGCCGCATTTGATTTAGTTCCATCAAAATAGAATCCCGCCCATGGCTCTACAACAGTATCGATGTAGAAAGCGCCTATTCCGCGGCACAACTTCATTACGTCTAAAGAAGAAACGTCTACAGATAAATTCACACAAAAACCTTTGCCGCCACCTTCAGTTAAAAGCGGAGTTAAAATTTGAGCGTAATTTTCAGCCCTTAAGCTCATGTGCAAAAACTTAATTCCGCGTTGATCCAAAATTTTTCGATCTTTATCGCTGGGATCAATAACCACCATACGTTTGCAATCATATTTAAAATGTTTTTCAATAAGCGGCAAACATCCTTTGCCTATTGAGCCGAAACCTACGATTACGATGGGCCCTGTAATTTCCCCGTAGTTGATTGATTGTTTCATCTTTAACCTCCTATACCTTTTTGTTAGTGAAATTCATCTCGCATCTTTTTAAGTATGGTGGAAATCTTTCGGATCGATTCAGGAACGATAAAGATAGTATCGTCTCCCGCTATCGTACCTAAGTGACCAATACTTGTTCTCAGTCCATCCAAATGCCTGGCTACTAAACTAGCAGACCCTGGAGTGGTATGTAACACGATCATACTTTCATTGGCCTTTATCTCTGTCACTAAACCTTCCAAAGAATGACTGACTCGTTGGAAATGCTGGTGATCCTCTGGAAGCACATAAACGACCTCTTCTGCTGAATTAGTCGTTTTCACCGCGCCAATGCGACGAAGATCTCTTGAGACCGTACTCTGTGTCACTTCAAATTTTTTTAATTTGAGTGCGGCACAGAGTTCTTCCTGAGTGCTAGCTTCGCCATCACGAATCAATTGCCGTAAAACCAATAAGCGCTCCTGTGTCTCATTTTTCGAATCAACTTGCGTAGACATGTATCACTTCCTTAATAAGAGCTGCTTTTTCGTAACGCAGTGTCGTTCCTACCAAAGTTCTGGAAAAAATCTGACTGGACTGATTGGCATTTAAAACGCGAACCTGTGTGACTCCGTATTGTAAGGCCGACATCATGGCATTGGCTTTGGTACACATGCCGCCTGAAATAATTCCTTCTGAAATCAACTGCTGAATATGTAATGGTGTCGTACGACGAATTAATTGCTTCTTATCACCTAGGATACCATCTTGATCAGTTAGAAAAATTAACTTTTCGGCGTTCAGAGCAATGGCGATTTTAGTCGCTGCCCAATCTGCATTCACATTAAATTTCATTCCGTTTTGACCAATACCGATAGGTGCTATAACAGGCAGCAATCCTTCGCTGAGAGCCGTATCAATGGACAAGGCATTGACCTCTTCAATGGACCCTACCTGTCCCAATTCAGAGTTTAACTGTTGGCAGAATAAAATGCGATCATCACTCCCCGACAGTCCAATACTTTTGATTCCACTATGGTGAAGGCCGTCGACCAAATCTGAATTCACTTTCTGTCCCAATACCTGATCAATCACTAACATCATTTCAGCCGTGGTTTGTCTTTGTCCATCAATGAACTTCCAGGTAATCCCGCGTTTAACCAATTCGGCATTAATTGCAGGGCCCCCACCATGAACCAATACGACATCAAACCCACGTTGTTGATAACCAGCAACAATGGCAGAAAGTTCCGATAATGTGGTGGGATCGGCTAAAGACGATCCCCCTTGCTTAATTACTATTCTTTTTTTCATCGTACGAACTCCTTTCAGCATTACGAGTATTCCGTGTTAATATCTACGTACTTGTGCGAGAGATCACAACCCCAGGCCGTGGCCGAATATTTACCTGAACTTAAATTAATTTCGACCTTAACCACTGATTGCTTAAGTAACGCTTTAACTTCTTCTCGAACAAAGTTTACTGGTTGTCCTTTTTCAAAAACCAAAATGCCTTGCAAACGTAAAGTCATTTTCTCTAGCTGCTCGTTAGGAATTTGTTCAGCACCCAAACGTGCGATGATTCTTCCCCAGTTGGGATCTTCCCCATGCACTGCGGTTTTAATCAAAGGCGAAATCGTTACGCTTCGAGCTGCTCGTTTCGCTATGGCCAAGTCAGCAGCGCCTTTAATTTGCACTTCCAGCAATTTGGTAGCTCCTTCACCATCGGCTGCAATTGCTTTGGCCAAAAAGATGGAAATGTCTTCTACGACGGCTTCGAATTTTTGAAAATCCTTGTCGGTTTTCAACTCGACGCCAGAAGCTCCATTGGCCATAAAGAAACTGCAGTCATTGGTTGAAGAGTCTCCATCAACGCTGATCATATTAAAACTGACGTCAGAGGTTTTTTTAACCAAAGCGGCCGCATGCTCTTTAGTAATTTTGGCATCGGTCAAAATGTAACCTAACATGGTCGCCATGTTTGGATGAATCATGCCAGAACCCTTTGCGATTCCGGTAATACGAATGGTCCCTGTCGACAAGGTCACTTGCGAAGTTACCGTTTTAGGAACCAAATCAGTAGTCAAGATAGCGGTTGCAAAACTTTCGGTGCAATCATTTGCGCGCGCAACGAGATCAGCCATACTAGGCAGAATTTTTTCGATATCCAGTTGGTCGCCGATTTTTCCAGTGCTCGCCACCAAAATCTGATTCGTATCACAACCCAATTGTTTGGCCGCCGCTGAAACCATCATTAGATTTCGCTCGACACCAATATCCCCGGTAGCTGCATTCGCCTGACCGGAGTTTGTTAAAATAGCCCGAATGTTATCGGCAGGAAGTAAAGCCTGTGTGTAACGAACTGGTGCAGCTCTGAATTCATTCAAAGTAAACACACCCGCAGCTACTGCCGGAACTTCGGAAATCAACATCCCAATGTCGGGACGATAACGGCGAACTCCACAGTTCACACCACTTGCTAAAAAGCCTTTAGGTAAAGGCGTGCGACGAACACCTGGTCCTGGGGTCATGTTACTGCCTCCAAATGACTTACTCCTGTTGAAATTGGTAAGTCTGAAATACGGTTAAAGTTCTCGACGGCCTGACTAGCCGCCCCTTTTAGTAAATTATCAATACAAGAAAACAAATAAAGTTTTGACCCTTCGACCACATAGCTAATATGAGTCCGTCCGGTTCCAACGACTCGTTTCAAAGAGAGAAGTTGAGGTTCATTTTTAGCCGAACCAAAACTAATTAACTCATAATCTCCGTAAGCCATTTGCAAAGTAGATTTCACATCAGCTTCGGTTTTACCGGGAAGAAGATTCGCGTACACCGCGGCGATGATTCCACGACGAACGGGGATCAAAGAGGTACTGAAATGCGCCTCTATTTTTTTCCCAGCAAAATTCTCAACGGCTTCCACAATCTCAGGGTAATGCTGATGCTGTCCTATTTTATAAGGAAGACATTCGCCATCTACTTCCGAGTACAACAGGTTTTCTGCTGCTTTTTTGCCAGCGCCGGTAGTGCCTGATTTTGCATCGATCACAATTCCTGTTTCCGAAATCAAATTATTTTTAATAACTGGAATCAAAGCTAAGGAAATGGCGGTTGCGTAACATCCAGGATTCGCAATTAACTTTTCACTCTTAGCGGGCCCCGCCCACGGGATTAATCCGTATTGGGACGTTTTCAAAAGTGCTGATTGGTCATGCTGAAAACCATACCATTTTTCATAATCATTTTTTTTCAGACGGAAGGCTCCACTAAGGTCAATCACTTTTTTGCCCGCGGCTAATATCTGCGGCGCTAATTTCATAGATACTTCAGCTGGCGTCGCCAAGAAGACCACATCGGTCAGATGATTCATTATTTCGGAGTCAGGCAAACACAGAATAGCGGCGGCCTTTTTTCCCAAAATCTTTGTTAGGTCGAAAGCTGATGTCGCAAAACAGTAGGTAAGATCCGAGTTAGGATGCCCCAATAAAATTCGAGCGGTTTCTAGTCCTGAATATCCACGCGCTCCTACTACCGAGCACTTTAGTTTAAGTTGTTTTTTATTACCACTTTTATTCATTACATCTACAAATCCCACGTCAACCAATTCTGTATTGCTTTTTATCAATTTTTCGCACCTCCATAATTATGCGTATGTATGCATAATTAAGCTTTTATGAGCTACCGTCAAGCTTTTAATTGCATTATATCAAAATTATGCGCATATTTAGTCGTATCGAATAATCGATTAAAAAAGGAACAGAGTTGAACTTCAAATTTCCAATCATTATCATAGACGAAGATTACCGCACAGAAAATGCCAGCGGAACCGGGATTCGCGCTCTAGCATCGGCTATCCAGTCAGCTGGCATGGAAGTTTTGGCGACAACAAGTTATGGTGACATGACTGCATTTGCCCAGCAACAGAGTCGCGCCTCTGCGTTTATCCTTTCTATCGACGACGAGGAATTTGGAAGCGGAAGTGTATCGGAAACAGACACTGCCTTGAAAGTCATTCGCTCGTTTATTAAAGAGATCCGAAACAAGAATGAGGATATACCGATTTACATCTATGGGGAAACCAGGACTTCTCGACATATTCCTAACGATATCCTAAAAGAACTTCACGGATTTATCCATATGCATGAGGATACGCCCGAATTCGTGGCAAAACATATAATTCGCGAAGCGAAATCTTATCTCGAGTCTATCGCCCCGCCGTTTTTCAAGGCACTTTTAAATTATGCTCAGAATGGATCTTATTCATGGCACTGCCCTGGTCACTCGGGCGGAGTTGCGTTCTTGAAATCGCCGGTGGGACAAATGTTTCATCAGTTTTTTGGCGAAAATCTTTTGCGAGCTGACGTCTGTAATGCGGTTGATGAATTAGGTCAGTTATTGGATCACACCGGCCCTGCCGCCGCATCAGAAAAAAATGCGGCTAGAATTTTTAATGCCGATCATTTATTTTTTGTGACCAATGGAACTTCGACTTCAAATAAAATTGTTTGGCACTCTACCGTTGGCCCAGACGACATTGTGGTGGTTGATCGCAACTGTCACAAATCCAATCTACATGCGATTATGATGACGGGAGCTGTTCCTGTTTTCCTGACCCCTACCCGTAATCATTACGGCATTATCGGACCAATTCCTGCCCGTGAGTTTTCAATGGAAAGTATCCAGAAGAAAATTGATGCCCATCCATTTATTAAAAATAAAAAGAAGAAACCACGGATTTTGACGATCACACAAAGTACCTACGATGGCGTCAGCTATAACGTTGAGACGATCAAATCGATGCTAGATGGTAAAATCGATACCTTACACTTTGACGAAGCCTGGTTGCCACACGCGGCCTTCCACGAATTCTACAAGGACATGCATGCCATTGGTAAAGGCCGGGCGCGCGCCAAACACTCGATGATTTTTTCAACCCAATCCACCCATAAAATGTTGGCCGGTCTCAGCCAGGCTTCGCAAATTGTTGTTCAAGATTCAGAAACTAAAAAACTGAATCATCATATTTTTAACGAAGCTTTCCTTATGCATACCTCAACCAGCCCCCAGTACTCGATTATTGCCTCTTGTGATGTTGCTGCTGCAATGATGGAAGCCCCCGGAGGCAAAGCTTTGGTCGAAGAGTCAATCCATGAAGCTTTGGATTTCCGCCGGGCTATGCAAAAAGTCGATGATGAGTTCGGCGCTGACTGGTGGTTTAAACTTTGGGGGCCAGACGATATTGCCGAAGAAGGCATTGGCTCGCGCGAGCAATGGATGTTGAAACCCAACGACAAGTGGCACGGCTTTGGAAATTTAGAGGCTGGATTTAATATGTTGGACCCATTGAAGTCGACGGTGATTACTCCTGGGTTATCTGTCGATGGCTCTTTTGACGAACAAGGAATTCCCGCTGCTTTAGTCACTAAATACTTGGCTGAACATGGGGTCATCGTCGAAAAATGTGGGCTGTATTCATTCTTTATTATGTTTACGATAGGAATTACTAAAGGCCGCTGGAACACCATGGTTGCTGGCCTTCAACAGTTTAAAGATGATTATGACCGCAATCAGCTATTGTATAAAATCATGCCGAAGTTTGTAGCGGCAAATTCTATATACGAAGGTACAGGATTAAAAGATCTGTGCAGCCAGATTCACGCCGCATACAGAAAGTTTGATGTCGCGCGAATGACCACAGAAATGTACCTCTCAGATATGCAACCAGCGATGAAACCTTCCGATGCCTTTGCCAAAATGGCGCATGAAGAAATTCGAAGAGTTGAAATTGACCAACTTGAGGGCGAGGTAACTGCTGTCCTGTTAACACCCTATCCTCCAGGGATTCCTTTGCTGGTTCCCGGCGAACGGTTTAACAAGCCCATTGTCGACTATTTAAAATTCGCACGAAGTTTTAGCGAAAAATTTCCTGGATTCGAGACCGATGTACATGGCCTAGTGGTTATAAACGAAAACGGGATTAGAAAATACTACGTCGATTGCGTTAAAAAAGATGAAAAAAAATAAACATTAGACCTGTCCTCCATTTGTAGTTGAATTGAAGGGACAAAATGCCTTCTAGTCCGTTTTGTCATATCCATTAGTCATTTCCGTCTGTTCTTAAGTATGAAGTCGTAAGGTATAAGAACTAACACCTAAGTGCATAAGCACAAAACATTAATGGAGGACTCAATGATTTCTTTAAGCAAAAAAATATCAAGCCTAATTTTAGGTCTTGCTCTATCGGTCGCAGTCGTTTCTGCGAACGCAGATGCGGTTGGCTTTAGCTGCGATCAGATGCCAGGCTCAGTCACAGATAGCGCCAATCAAAATGTATTGTTTAATACTTTAAGCTTCGAAATTGACCTTCAAAAAATGGCAGGCACTGCTTACTACCAGAGTCTTAATTATTTTAAATTCGCAGAAACAGTCACCTTAGCTTCGAACAGTAATGCTAAAGTTGCGATTGAAAATTTTTACGGAATGTACAAAATGACTCTGACATCAAATGACGGCAAAGACTCCATACAGTTTTTCTTCGATTCAAATGAAGTTTACCGTGTCATTGAAGGATCACAAACGAATATTTCTGTGACAACCACTGGGAACCAAAAAATCGTGGCCAATGGGACCGCAACATGCAAACAAGGGTACACTACAGGCGGTGGCCATAAAACGGTCGACATTTCTGCTAGTCAAGAGGTTCTGAACTTTATGGATAGTTTAAAAATTGAAAATACAGGCGAAGAAGGTGGTTTCTATCCTTTACGTAAAAATATGGCGGGAGATAAATACGATCTTTTTTGTGTTAAAGTGCAGGCTCATAAATCTTACGGTATTAATTGGCCATTTCGTGGCTATTGCTCTCTAAACATGTTGGGCGTTCGTAAAGATGATGGATCCTTTTATACAAATATTGTCGGCTATGATGCCAAAGTTCTCTATCAAGCCATGGCTAAAACATCAGTCGTTTTACCGGCCGAAGATACAGGGGGCTCCAGCATTTATAAAGAGGAAATTGTCATTTCTTGCGCCAGCGAAACAAATTGCCAAATCATCGCAAGGTAACTTCTGGACGCGGCCTACCAGGCCGCTCCCTCTTTGACAAAGATTTGCATCATTGCAAAGATATTGGAATGAAAACTGTCACTAAATTTCTAAGCGCTCTTTTACCGCTGTCTTTTTTACTAACTCCTTTTTTGAGTTTGGCGAACCCACCTAAAATTTTAAATGCTCAAATTCAAAAAGTCGTCGCGTCATCAACGGCAAAAGGCAGCATCAAATCTGTATTTAAAAAATCAGGTGGTTATTGGAAAGGAAAGAGAGCCGCACCAAAACAAGCCGCACAGGCGTCGTCAGATAATATCCAAATAGAATTACAAGCACCAGGCGTCGCCATCGAAGCCATTGATATTTATCCCTGCAATGGATACCGGTTTTCTGGCACAACCTCTATTCATTTTAAAATGCAGATTTCAGGAAAAAACGAAATTCTGGTCGCTGGTGAGTGCAAAACCCACGAATGTTTTACTTTACGAGGAAATGAAACTTCGGTTCAATCGATCAAGATCGATTTTAGAGAAAATCAAAAAGTCTGTATAAAAAAGATTTCGCTGTTTTCGACAGGTGGAGAACCCATCGCACCAAAATTTAAATAAATAAGCTCTTATTTCTTAGGCAGTAGTTTTATTTTATCATTAGTTTTGATAATTGGCGCCCCATCAAACTAGTGATTTGATTTGCCACCGGCTTGGCGCCTCACTCCATAATTAGAATTAAGTTTGGTCCCTAACATTTGATTTAAAGCCGCAACTTTTTTTGCCTTTTCCGCATTACGTTTAGACCGTAATACCTCTAGGCGACTCATGACGACAGAAGTTTCTCCCGAATCTAAAGCTTCTAGTGTAAAAGCGCCGGAGCCATACAACCCAAGGTCTCTAATTTTATAAGCAGAAGCGATGTGACTTAATGTGATGCTTTTCGCGCACATCAAAGCCGCTCGCTGTTCTACTTTATCCGAGGACGTGATAAGTTGTTTATCGGCCGTATTTAATTTGTCGATCACGTCATAGGCAGATAAGGCACAATCCTCAATTTTATCGGTACTTCGGCAGTCTATATTTTTATCTTTGAAACTATACGATTTTTGGGCGCCTTCAGCGATTCGACTGAATTTTAATTGTGCTCCATCTATGGTCTCTTTTTTTATATCCATTCCCCAATTAGAGGAATAAGTAAACTGACCTGGTTTATCAAAAGTGATCTTCATAAAATAAGAAATATAACTAGATGCGGGTGTATTGCCTTTATGGCGAAGTTCAATCAAAGACTTAAACTGAGTGCCACAGGTCATGGGATCAGGCAGTGAGGTGCCAGCTGTCGCGCGTAGCCCCAACACAAATATTAATAGAAAGTAAAAGACCAGCTGTCGCATTAGAAACTCCCCTTCATTACCACCGCAAGAATAGAAGAGTTCAATTAATGTGCCTGTTTAGGTCGCCTTAAGACTGTCCTATTCGTGTACGTCGTATCAAAATGAGATGCGCTGATGGATTGTCTGATATTTTATCAGCGTCTGTGAAAAATTTGATCAATAATGAAGTTTTCTACAATAGGATATCTTCAAAAAAAGATCCACATTGCAGCTGATCGCTGACAACATGAATTTCAAGAACCCATAAATTGACCGAGGGGCTCTTTGAAAAAGCCGCTAATTTTTCTTTAGAAAATAAGGAGTGAGGAAAGTCCCCCAAACGGTGACCTGCCATTAACGGATTCAAACGCAAACCAGATGACTGCGTAATCTGATCAGCACGTAAATACAATTCCACTCCCGTCAGTTGGCCTGATTTCCATAGCGAGGCTATTTCCTGCCAAATTTTTCGCGATGCCTCTCGCAGTTCAATCAAGTCTGTTTTCGGTGTAAACTTCGGTGAAGAACTAAATAAAAACGTCTCGCCGTAATCGGCTTCATGATCTTCGTAAACAGGCCCCACATCGACGAAAAAAAGATCCCCTTCCGCTAAACAAATCTCCGCCGTCGGAAGCTCGCGAAAACTTTTAGAAGTGTCAAAGCCAATTCTGAACTTCGAAGGGTGCCAATACTTAGTGATACCCGCATTTCTAAATTCTTCTTTTATCAATTGCTGGCCGTCGGCTTCATTCATTCCAAGTGTTACGTTTTTAGAAATCCGATCGACCACATTAAGACACAGTTCCCGCGCTTTATGGTAAGTTTCCAAATGAAACTTTTCGCCCGTCTTTTCGTGATCAGAATCTATCATTGCGTTCCCGTTTCTCCAACTGGCCTTTGAACATTTAGGCCATGGACCAACTGAAATTTTTGGATTTCCAGATCGACGAGTTCTTTTATGGAACTGAATTTTGCATCGTCACCAAGTGCTTGCTTACAGTCATTCAATCCTTTGACGTAATCGGAAGGATATTGGCGCGCAGCTATCTGCCCTTTTGTTTTCTCTGGTAAAGTTTCAAAATAAGTTTCTAAAGACATTGTTTTGTCTTGTATCTTCAAATCATTTTTTATTAAACTGCTTAGAACTTTTCTTCGCATCTCGTCCCTGGCAGCAAAGGTCGCTTTTACGTTTTGTACTTTTTCTTCCAAGGCCTTGATAAGGATTTTTCTCATATTTTCGCCGCGCTCTTCAGACAACTTAACAGGATGATCAAGGTCTTCCGAACTATATACCAGGGACCGAACCTCTTTGCCTTGAATTCGATCAAGGGCCACTTTTCGATCGGCACCATCAACTTTAATCAAAAAATGATATTCTTGGATTCCTTCAGGTTTAGTTTGATTGACTGTATAGCTATATCCACCTTGTTCGGTGAAAAAAAACAACTTCGCTACTTTACTGCTACTGTCAAATCTCTCTTCGACAGCCATCAATTTTTCGGAGTCTTTTGTGACTGTAGGAAAATAGTGTTTGGTGACCCTAGTTTTATCAGAAAGAATGGCTAAACCGGCGATCTGTGAATAACAACCAAATTCTGTTTTAAAAACAGACTCGGCGGCCTGTACCGGTGCCAATTCAGAAAACAGAAGGCCTATCAAAATTCCGCATAGAAGAAAAAGTCGCATCATTCACTCCCCTTTTCATTACACCACTAACTTCGCCAAATTTCCAAAAAAATCTGGACTCTTTTAATTGAGTGCTGAAAAAGGAAGCCATTTAAGACAATTTTTAGGTTAGTGAGTATCAGAACGACTTTCGGCGTCCATCCAAGGGGCAGCCATCTCTGAAGACACCACTTTGGCGGTTTCAGGGATGTCTTTGACCGGATGTCTTTTCTCACGCGCCCATACGGAGCGGTCTACTGCCGTCATTTCTCTTTCAACGTCAGAGTTGTCGCCACCAATGAAATTATCTCCGGCCATGAACTCTTCTTCGTCATTAACCACTTCAGACACGTCGTCTATTTCGCCCTCGGCTTCGGTATTGTAATTAAGACCCAATTTAAGTTCTGCGGCAGAATCGTATTCAGAATCGCGTGGGCTTTCATATTCTGGAATGGTCGACATAGAAGACATCTGTTGGTTATATTCATGCTCGGAAATAATATCGTGCTTTGTTTTGTACTGAGTCATTGAGTTTCTCCTTTAAGTTTGAACAACGTGTTCAAAGTTATTAGTTGATCGAAAATGTGAATTTTTGGTAACCCATTCGGTGAATGAATTTGCGAATTTCTTTATGAGCTCACCAGTAGATTCACTAATTAAGTGTCCTTCTTCAGCAAAAATTTTTGCCACCTCGCCAAGGTAAACTTCAGGCTGTGCCATTGTTGGCATATCAAGAAAAACCAATGATTGGCGCAGATGATGATTGGCACCAAACGCTCCTAATCGGCCAATGGAGGCACTAATAACAGCTGCGGGTTTAGCCTCGAATGCATTTTGGCCATACGGACGCGAACCCACATCGATGGCATTTTTCAATACACCGGAAATGGATCGATTATATTCGGGTGTTACAAAAATGATTCCATCGAAAGACTTTAACTTACTTCGAAAATCAGTCCATTCGACGGGTGCCTCTTTATCAAGATCTTGGTTGTACATTGGCAGGTTCTTGATTTCTAGGATCTTCATCTCCAAGTCTTTTGGAGATAAAGCAATAAGTGCATGAGCAACTTTTCGGCAGTAGGATTCTTTCCTTAGACTTCCGACAATAATGGCTACTTTCTTTGTGATCATAAAAGCTCCCTGTCATCCCCCCTTCGCTGCAATATGATGACCTGGAGTTTCGAGGCCTAATTAATATCTATTGATTGTAATACAAAATATCGGGGTAAAAATCCCCAGAGAACGAGCCAATTTCAACACGAAAAATTTCTACAGAACGGACGATGTCATATTGATAGTGATTGCTATTAATGTCGTATTAAAGAAAAACGATAAAATGGAGTGAAGGAGGCAGGTCTTCCGCATTTTTCGTGACGATAGACAAACATCTGCCGTTTGGGCTGTCGCCCCTAACACAAAAGCGAAATACATAAAATCAATATATAAGGGAGGCTGATCTTCCGGTAAAAAAATCAGACCACCGCCCTTCCCATTTTGAACATCGACATAATAATCATGAGCATAATGAAGGGTAAACACCAGGTTAGTAAAAAACCAAGATAATATGATAGTGAAAAAACTTAAAATTAAACGTACGTACTTTTCGCTTCCTTGTAAATTTTTAACTAAAGCAAGATCGGCAAAGATAACCGACGTAGAAAAGATAAGAGCCATAACAACTAAACCTAAAACCACCCATTTCCCGTCATCATGCATTGAAGATCGTTTCAACATTTTCGCTTTTGTTGATTCACTCATCAATATTGCAGCACAGATAATGTAAATTACAGCGGCGAAGTCATAACCCACAATGGAGCGCGAAACTAAAGTCTCCACTCCAAACATAGGAGCAACTCCGGCAACGGCTATACCCGCAGCTAACGCCAAAAAAAGCCGAATATGATTTTTGAAAATAAGAATCATGTAATTATGGTAACGAGGGCCATTTACAAAATCAATGTTTTGCGTACATTCTATCTTCAAATGCAGACAAAGCGGCCTTCGCACCTTCTCCCATAGCAATAACAATCTGTTTAAAAGGAGTCGTTGTCACATCTCCTGCTGCGTAGATTCCCTTTACAGAAGTTCGACCTTTTTCATCGACTATGATTTCGCCAAACTTATTAGTTTCAACCACGTCTTTGATAAAT
>JAYSSX010000174.1:0-3314 GCA_043720315.1 Pseudobdellovibrionaceae bacterium
GAAAAAGAGCTTTTGATTGAAACCCTTCATTTCCTGCAAAGCCTCAAAAATAGATTCATTGAAACCTCTTCTGCATTTAACGAATTAAAATCTTCGGCATTAGGCCGAGTAAAAATCTACGGTATTGCTAAGACTCATTCTGATTTTATGTTATTCCGAAATGGATTTAAAATGATCTTCAGCTTGAAAGAAGCTGGGCAGATTAGTATACGATTTAACTTTTTAGGACCTAATCCCGGCCCCAGTCAGCTACCTAGCATGGGCGCTTCAGCGATTCCTATGATGGAAGAACATCTTTTAGAAGCTAAGGTTGGCCCATTCGGTGAAGTCAATTGGACTTTCCGCAGTCACAGTATTCAATTGAATAATGTGGTGAAGTTTCACTTGAGTTTGTTTATTCGCGAATCGGCGAAATAACCATTACTTCGTATGCCTGCGAAGACAATATCAGCTTAAATTTTGATTGATATCGATACGTGGAAAAATCACTTTTTTCACTTCCGTTGATTTACCGTTCACCATTGCCGTTTCCGTAATTTCTTTCGGATAAACCGGATGTGGCACCACAGCCGAAGCAGCTTGAGCCGAATTTTGGAATTGGTAAGCCTGAACCTGTGTATTTGGTGCATGCGCCGCCGCCGAAGCTTGCGCCTGATTATACGCCTGCTGGGCCTGATCCAAAGCCTTCTGAGCTAGCTCGATCGGAGTCTGATTGGAAAGTGCTTTTCTAAATTGAGTTCCCAATTCCGCCATAACATCTTCTTCGTGAATCTTAATGTCATTCTTTTGCGTAAATTGAATAGGCTGGTTTGGCTGCGGTCTTGACTGACTGAATTCCTGAGTCATAGTCGCCGGCGCAGGTAGTGCGATGGCCGAAGGCTGCGCTTGTGCCCAATCGGGAAGATCATCTTCAGAAAACTGCAATTGCTCTTTGTTCACCTTGGCAATGAATTCAATTTCACCAATACTTAAATCCACTTGTTGTGCAATTTGTTGAACATTTAAACCCTGATGCGCCAGTCGAGCCGCCTGTATATACTTTAAACTATTTTGTCTTTCGATAATTTCTTGATGAGGAATTTTATCCTGGAAAATTTTTGAAACTTCTAAACTTTTCTGTACGGATTGATCAATTTTTTGTAATTGCTTGTCCGTAGTTAAAATACTTCCTTGAACATCTTTGATTTTTTGATCCATCAATGCATTTAATTGAACCACCTGCGTATCCGTGCGGTCCGCTAAGTCTTCAAGAACAGCAATTTTACTTTGTAATAATTGAAGTCCCCGACTTAACCGCGGATCATCTTTGGCTGGTTTGTTTAGTCGGTACCAAGTGGCCGCTACCGCCGCTATTACGATGATATCCAAAATAATCTGTCCTAATATCCAAAAATTCATAACTACCCCACTCAAACCTTATTTTAGCTAAGTTATGGTCGTTATTGAATTTTTGAATCAAAGACAGGGTGATAACTAGACTTTCATCTAAAAAATATCGTGAAGTCTTTGCACAGCTTTTTCTAGATTTTTTTGCGAAGTTGCAAAACTGATTCGCAGATAATTCTCGCAACCAAATTCGACCCCGGGTACAACGGCCAAATGTTTTGTCTCTAAAAGGTACTCTGCCAATTCTTTAGAATTCTTAAATTGGTGGCCATCTTTTGTCTTTCGATTCATCCACCCGGATACATCTGCCCAAAGGTAAAAAGCACCTTCAGGTTCAGCCACTTTGAAACCGTTTAAGTCAGCCAGCTGCCGCACAATAAAGGCCTTTTTTTGTTTTAGCATCTGAACACTTTCAGCCACATTGCCTTGGCCCTTTTCAATGGCTGCAACAACTGCTTTTTGAGTGATGGAATTCACGTTAGATGTCGATTGACTCATATAATCCGTCATTGCATCGATCAAAACCTTTGGTCCCAAAGCCCAGCCTAATCTTAATCCCGTCATCGCGTACGACTTTGAAGCCCCATTGATAACCACTACTTGATCTTTTAATTCGGGAGCAACCGTTAGAATATGTGGCGCTACGGACTCTTCTTTGAACACTAATTGATTGTAAATATCATCTGACAATACAACTAGATTTCTATGCTTCTTGATAACCACAGCTAATTTTCTTAATTCTTCTTTGGAGTAAAATAATCCCGTTGGATTACTAGGACTG
The DNA here is from genome assembly GCA_043720315.1 of Pseudobdellovibrionaceae bacterium. Lineage (GTDB taxonomy): Bacteria > Bdellovibrionota > Bdellovibrionia > Bdellovibrionales > Bdellovibrionaceae > JAYSSX01. The sequence goes on from JAYSSX010000174.1 coordinate 2,168, forward strand.
TTTAAAATCAGAACTTTACTTTTTGCAGTGATATTTTTTTCTAAAAGTTCCGGCGTCAATTTAAAACCTACGGTGTGATCACAGTCGATGATTTTAACTTTTCCATTCGCCAATTCAGCCATTACTGGGTAACTCACCCAATAAGGACTTGGGATTATCACTTCATCTCCGGGGCTAACCAACATTTGCAAAGCCGCAAACAAAATAAATTTTGCTCCGGCGCCGATAGTCACTTCATTCAATTCGTATTGCACGCCAATCTGCATCTTAGTTAAATTTACTATTGCGGTTCGCACTTCAGGAATACCTTGAACAGCCGTATATTTGGTAAAACCTTGATCCAAAGCTAGTTTGGCGGCTTCCATAGCCACCGGATACATGGGCCAATCGGGTTCGCCTACTGTTAAAGAGACTACATCAAAACCTTTTGCGGCCATATCTTTGGCTTTTGCCGCCATTGCTAGAGTTGGTGAAGGTTTTAAAGACTTGGCTCTTTCCGATAACATAAAAGGCTCCTTCGCCTATGGCTTAAATAATTTTTGATTTAAAGCCTTTGCAACATTTTTGGGAACTAAACCATCCAGTTTACCCTTAAATTGTGCAATCTCTTTTACTCCACGCGAAGAAATACAATAGTATTCAGCCGAAGCAAACATCAGCATAGTTTCGATCTTTGGGTTTAGTTTTTTATTCATATTTGCCATCGTCATTTCATATTCGAAATCAACAACAGCCCGTAAACCCCGAATGATGACATCAACTTTATTTTTCTTTGCATAATCAACGGTAAGACCCAGATAACTATCCACTTTAATATTTTTTAAACTCTTTAATTCGTGAGCAATTAATTTTTTTCGTTCTTCGACGGTAAACATATATTTTTTTTCCTTCGAAATACTTACTAAAATGGTGATCTCATCGAAGACATCAGAAAGTCGACGAATGATATCCAAATGACCTTCCGTTATCGGATCAAAACTTCCCGGATAGACTGCGCGTTTGATAGAAACCTCTATTTTAACTTAAAGAACGATAGATATTTATCCCCGAATTCGCGGACATCATATCTTGAAACCGTTCCGTAGTCCTCTTCTATTTTTTCTTTGCGCCCCGATTCAATGGTCAGCAAACTGCCTTCGCCCCAAAT
>JAYSSX010000175.1:0-6351 GCA_043720315.1 Pseudobdellovibrionaceae bacterium
GATCTTTATGAACAAGCGGGATTTATCCGTTACGAAATGATCAATGGACAAAAAGAACAATTAAAGAAAAAAATCGCCGGCAAAGGTTTCGAGCAAATCGATGATGAAATCGATCGTGAATTCTACGTAAAAAATGGTTACGAATACTGGCCGTTTGATGGCGAATATTGGTTGGATGAAGTTGGTAATTATCATTATTTAGGTAAACAAAGTTGTGAGTAAGAAAATGAATCAAAAACCCTTAATTTATCGTTTGCAGTCGATTTTAGCGATATTTCTGATGGTATCGTTTTATGCAAATACCCAGCAAGTAGTGTTGGCAGACGACCGCGAACCGCAAGCGCAAAAGGGAAAGGCCCAGGTTAAGCCTAAGGCAAAATCTGCAGTAACAACTGCCGAGGCAGCTGCTAAAAGAAAAACAATTGGTGATTTGTTGTCGCAGGCCGATCGTGGTGCGGGCTTAAGAGCAATGCAAAAGAAGTCCTTAGAGCTTCCAATTGCCGCTGGTTCAGACACCCCACAAAAGAATCAAAATGTAAATAATTTGAATCAAGTTAAGCCGCCAAGAACATCTAGTTTCTTAAAAAAGAACATGGATGATAATGAAAAGTTAGAGCGTATCACTGACCAGCAAATTGGTGAACTATTTAAATTAACTCAAAAGTATAAGAATTCACCTCAGCGTGGTGAGTTGTGGTTACGCTTGGCTGAGTTGTATGTAGAGAAGGCCAGCGTTATTGATTACCGCAAACAAAATGAATACGATCAAAAATTAAAAGATTATCAAGGTGGCAAAACCAAAATTAAGCCCCGTTTAGATTTAAGTGACGCCAGAGACTACAATAAAAAAGCCATTCAATTATACGAATGGTTTGTTAACGATTTTCCTACAGATGAAAAAATTGATCAGGCTCTCTATTTCTTGGGATATAACTACTATGAATTAGGAGATCTTAAAAAAGGAACGACTTATTATACTCGATTATCAAAGGAATATCCAAAATCTTACTATGTGATCGAAGCGAACTTTGCTTTAGCCGAATTCCATTTTGAAAATGAACAGTGGCAGGAAGCAAAGAAATATTACTTAGAAGTTCTGCGAATTAAGAAGCATCACCTATATAGTTTTTCGCTGTATAAATATGCTTGGACACTTTTCCGTGTTGGCCTGACCCAAGATGCATTGAAAGCAATGGAAATTCTAGTTCGCCAAGGTCAAAAAGAAAACTACGAAGCACAGAGCGGGAAAAAGAATTTCAACAAAAGTCGTCTTGAGAGTGAAGGCTTAAGAGATATAGTAGTATTCTATTCTGAAGTCGGCGAGTCGGAAAAAGCTCCTAATTACTTTAAAGCTTTGGCAACGAAAGACTACATGTCTTATTTAGAAAAACTGGCTTACCTTTATGGTGATAAAGGCAACAAGGACGCTGCGAAAACCATATTTAATTATATGATTGCAACGGCGCCAACGGCACCCAAGGCCTTCGATTACAAATATCAAATTGTGCAAATGTATACTGATGCTAAAAAATCCAAAGAATTCCGTGAAGAGTTGCTAACTTGGGTTCGTAGTTACGGAGTTTCAGGAGTTTGGTATCAAGCCAACAAAGAAAATGCTGAGTTGATTGAGAGTTCTAATAAACTTCGCGAAGGCACGTTGCGAAACTACATTTTACAGCAGCATCAGACGGCACAGAATTCCCGCGCACCTTTTTCTCAACAGTTAGCCTATGAAGGTTACAAAATTTATATTGCCGAATTTCCAACCACCGCAACCACAGGTGATATGCATTTCTATTTCGGGGAATTGCTGTACGATATGAACAAATTCGATGAAGCCAGCCATGAGTATAAATGGGTGGTTGATAATGCTAAAGACAGTAAGTTCTACGGTAAAGCTTCTGAAAATATAGTGTTGGCGTTAGAAAAAGATTTGCCAACCGATCAGGCTGTACAAGAGCGAGTCGGTAAAACTTTAGAGCCAGTTAAATTAGATCCTAAGGTCGATTTGTTTATTTCTACAGGTATTTGGTATTCAAATAAATTTCCTGCCAGTGAAAAAACCCCGGAAATTAAATTTAGAATTGGCCGCTTGATGTATCAACATAATCAGTTTGACCAGGCCATCCCTTATTTAAAAGACATTACTAAAAATCACAGCGGCACTAAATTTGCTGAATATTCAGCGAATATCTTATTGGATATATACAACTTGAAAAAGGACTTCGCTGGTTTAGAAAAAACGGCGCAAGAATTGTTAGCTATTCCACAAATTGCAAATTCTAAAACCGGCCAAGAGATTAAAGACGTTCTAGAGAAAGCCAGCTTCAAACGTGGACAAGATTTAGAGCAGACCAAAGATTATCAAGGAAGTGCGATTCAATACGAATCTTTTTCAAAACAAAATCCTACGTCGCCTTTGGCAATTACGGCTTTATTTAATGCAGCCATCAATTACGAGCGTGCGGGTATGAACATCAACGCGATGAATGCCCATGCTACTGTTATTAAATCAAACGAAAAAGCCGCTGAAAAAATGAAGCCTAAATCGAGGCAGATTGTTGCTAAACTTTATCAAGATGCGGGTATGTTGGACGAAGCGGCACATGCTTTTAAGAATGTAGCGGTTGAAGCAGGAAAAGATCCCGTCGCCGCTTCTTATTATTATAATGCTGCAATTCTGTTTGAAGCCGTTGGAAATAATTCCGAAGCCATTAAGAATTATGAGAAGTTTCATGATCTGAATAAAAAATCAGATCGTATCGAGTCCTTTTTTGCAGTGGCACAGATTCACCGCAAAGCAGGAGCGCTTTCATTAGCCATCGTTCGGTATAAAGACTACGTAATGTCAGGTGGAAACTCTAAGGACAAAATAGTTGAAAGTTGTTATTGGATCTATGAAATATCTACGCAGTTAAATCGCCGCAAAGATGCGGGGGAATGGAAAGATAAGACTCTTAATTTTCAAAAGAGATTTGCACCAAATAAAAAGGGAACTGGCGCTATTTACGCAGCAAAAATTAAACTATTAGAAGGCTTACAAAATTACGAAGAATTTAAGGCCATTAGAATTCCATCTAACCCGCAAAAACAGCAAGCGGCAGTTCAAAATAAAATTGCAGCGATTACCAAATTGAATGGCCAATTAACGGAGATCGTAAAATTTGATTCTCCTGAGGAAATTGTTGCTGCTCTTTCTATTGCAGGACAGGCAAACCTAAGTATGGGAGAGTCCCTATTAAGCGCACCTTTGCCAGCGGGACTAACTGCTGATGAAACCAAACAATATAAGGCTGGGATCGAAAAAATTGCCGAGCCTTTTATGTCTAAAGGTAAAGAAAGTTTAAGAGCTGCTGTTTCACGCGGACAGGAATTGGATGCTTACACTAGCTACTACCACAAGGCTCGCGAGTTGATTTTAAAAACAGACGCGAAGGCCTATTATAATGGCGGAGAAATTAGTAGCAACAGCAAGCAGATGAGTTGGATTGATTTATGATGATTAAAAAAGATTTTCTTTTTAAAGCTGTATTCGCATTGATTTTAGGTTCGACATTAGTTAATTGCCAAGCGGCTAAGGTGGCACAGGAAAATCCAGATGCATATGAGTTGCCTTCTCCGGTTGATGTCACCAAAGAAGCTATTATCGAAGACAAACCTGTAGAAAAGAAGGCTTATCAAAAAGTGGAAGCTCCCGAGTCGAAGGGTGTACTTTCCGAAGCGATCCGTTCGGGTAGTGACGAGCAAATTTATAAGGCCGCAACATCGATGCTGTCGCAAAATCCAAAGGATTTTAAGGCCATTAATGCTTTAGGTGTTTACCACTATAAAAAGAATCATTTAATTGCAGCCCTTTACTTTTTTAATAAGGCTTTGGGGTTGTCTCCTAAGCAAAGTGAAATTTATAGCAATATAGGCGTGATTCATTTAGCGATGGATGAAAAACATGATGCTATTCAGGCTTTCCGTAAAGCCATAGAATTAAATCCCAATGATGGAGTAGCTGCTGCAAACATAGGTTCTATTTATGCTGAAGAAAAGGACTACGCAAAAGCTTTAGTTGCCTTGGAAATTGCCTATCGACGTGGAAACAAAGATCCGAAAATTTTAAACAACTATGCAATTGCTTTAACTGCTAACGGAAAGAACGACAAAGCGAAGTCAGTTTACGAAGATGCTTTGGCCGTACAATCAACAAATAAAGACTTAATGCTGAATTATGCGATTTTATTGGTAGACCAACTAGGCAAAAATCAAGAAGGTCTAGAAGTAATAAACAGACTAAAGTTTTTAGGACCTACACAAGAAGCTAGGAACCGAATTAATGTTTTGGAAAATAAAGCTAAAATGGGTGTAAAATAAACATGATGCCGAACCACATTAACTATTTCTTAAAAGCCTTGTTACTATTTTCGTTATTGGCTGTATTCCCGTCGAATACGCAGTTTGCCTATGCGCAAGATGAAAATTTAACTTCTCCTGGTCCAGCACAATCAAATGCTGGCGGAAAAAAGGGTGAAAAAAAGCAAAGTTTAAACTTCGAGGATGAGTTAGTTGAAGGTGCGACATCGAAGCCCGAATTGTTTTACCTATTTCAAAAGAAAAATTTTAATTATAAGCGATTGATTAAGTTACGTGAAAATTTTCTTCCTGAGATGAAAAACACTTCTGAAGAAGTGCAAAGAGTCAGGAGCCAAAATTGAGAGCTCCATTAATATTACGCATATTTAAATCTGGTCAAATTCACGAAGTGAAGCAGTTTGATGTTGACCAAATTATTATTGGTAACGAGGCTGACGTTCAAGTGAATTTGCAGGATCCTTCTGTGTCGTCAATTCACTGTATGATCGAATTGCGAGACTCTGGTTATTACATTTGCGATTTGGGTTCTAAATCCGGTACTTTTAAAAACGGCAATCAGATTTTGGACGAACCATTGAGTTCGGGCGACCAAGTCACTGTGGGTGTTTTTACAGTTCATTTTTTCATTGGCGTTCCTAAACCAAAAGCGCCCCCTGTACAAACTGCGGGTGTAGCCGCAGTACAAGATAAAGAGATAACTCAACCAGCAATACACACAGCTGAGATCACGCAACCAAATATTAATAAGCAGGCTCCCTTAGAAGCGACGACAGCTAGGATTAATCCTGTAGGTATTCCTGCAAATGCATTAAAGCCTGTTGAAAAAGTTTCGCTTCCGGCGGCAGCACCTGCTGCTAAGGGGCCGGCACCAAATGCTTCGACTCCCATTGCAACACCGCCGCAAGGTAAGGCTGCAAATAATATGGCATCAGTTGGCGCCGTAATGCCGCCAGTACAAGGCACGGTTGTTCCGCCACCGAAATTACCAGGAAGCAAAAAAATTCCAGGAGCTCCGGTCAGTTCTCGAAGCAAGAAAAACAGAAAAACTTTTGCTCCGACTAGCGAAATTAAAAATTTAAGAGAGTATATCAAACCTACAAAAGGTCCAGTCGTTGAAGTGATTGTAGCATGGCAAGAGCGTATTATTAGTTCTTATCATTTTTCTACATCAGCGACGATCACAATGGGTAGTGATGAAAGTTCAGATATCAGTGTCCCATCGCAGTTTATTAAAGGCAAATTTGCCTTTTTAGAGCTTAAAGGTGGCTGCCGCGTTTTAACTGCGGGAGATATGCAATTTGAAATGATTAATTCTTCCTCCCAAGTCATTTTGGCAGATGAAGTGATCAAGTTAGGGAAAGCCACTAAAACAAATACTGGCTATGCGCTACGTTTAGATCAGGGTGAAGTGATGTGCGTTACTTTGGCCGGAGGATTGATTGAAGTTTATATTCGTTTCATCCCAGCGAGCCCAAGACCTTCATTAATATCACCTTTGGATTTCTCGCAAAGTGAATTGACGGGAATTATAGCTTCTTTAGTTATCGTGGCTTTGATGGCTTTATATGTTTCGGTCTATTCTCCAGATAAGGCTGAAGAGCAAAAGGAAGAGGAAACACCAAGGGTGGCCACTTTCATTTACAACAAGCCAAAACCAACTCCTGAGCCCGAGCCTGCGAAGGTGGTACCGCCGCCAGTTGAAGTTGTTGCGAAGAAACCAACTCCGACTCCACAAGTTAAGAAAATTGATATTACTGATAAAAAAGAAGATAAAATTGATAAGGGTAAAGTGGATTCCAAAAATGCCACAAAAGAAAAAATGGTCGCAAAGGCCGCGGAAGTTCGTCCGAACCCTTCGAAGCTAGATCGACCAAAAAAATTCACTTCGGTGAATCATGGCGGGGCTGTAAAAATCAGTGATACAGCTGGTGCCAATGCGCAGACGGCTAAGGATGTTAACAAAACGGGATTATTAGCTGCATTTGGTGG
>JAYSSX010000176.1:0-7014 GCA_043720315.1 Pseudobdellovibrionaceae bacterium
CTAAAATTAACTTTTTCATCGTTCTATTCAGACTCCATCATTCTTTATTAGACAAGTGATGACTCGCGATATCTCTTTTTTGTTGCTCAAAGGACACAACGATGAAAGACTTTGTGTGTTTTTAAGGAGTTAGTATGCATTTTGTGTTTTCAATTGTGTTCGTATTTTTAACGGTATTTGCAGCGCAAGCCGAAGAAGCCGTTTTTTGGAAATGTGTTCAAGATGACCGTGATAGTGGGGGTATTTACAAATCGGTTGCCTTAATTCCCAATGGCTCGTTATTTAAATTAGCTATTCACTTTCAACCCGAAGTCGGTTCAACCGATGTTAACATCGACTATGAAGAGTTAATTTCCGATTTGCATTGCCGTTTCTACATGGGAACGCCCCGACTAATCCAATGTGTATCTACGAATTTTAAGCGTTACATAGAAACTCTTTTAGGAGATGAACCAGATTTAGTTACGCTGAATATTAAGTCAGACTTTGAAGATCATTCAATATTGAATCTTTCGAATTCAAATAAAAGTTTTTGTGGTTTTGTAGAATAACGGGCTTGAAAATAGAGGGAATTTTTTATGCTGAAGATCTTTTTCGTTTTTATGGTGCTTTTCCGGTCTGTCAGTTTTGCTATCGATAATCCCGATTTGCCTGACTATGTTGGACAATTTAATTCACGAGCTAAACCATTTGAACAAAATATTGCCAATCGAGCAGGGGCTTCTGCGGCTGAAATTTCTGGATTGTACAATGCCTACTATTTGTTTTTAGATGAAGAACTTAATAAAGCTTACAATGATCTGCTTAAAAAATTGCCAAAGACAGAGCAGAAGAAAATAAAGGCATCACAAAAAAGCTGGATTCAGTTTTGCAATAGCGAAAGTGAATTTATTGTTATGCATTGGACGGCGACGCGCTCGGGAAGTTCGTCGGCGTTGTCGGTAGGTGTCTATAAATCTGAAATTATCCGACAAAGAATCATCCATCTTTTGAACTACTTAAAGAACTAAGTCAGCGTCCTGATTTTCTTGTAGATAAGTTTAAAACCGGGTATATCTATCGGCGTACAAGGTCTTAAGATCTGAAGGAGTATTTATGTTGGATTTAACTAAAAAAATCGCGCTCGTTTTTATTGCGTTTTCTTTGTCTGCCTGTGGGGTTCAATCCATTCCTCAAGCAAAAAATGAAGTTGATGCGCAGTTGGCTGAAATTAGCAATCAATACAAAAGACGTTTGGATTTGATTCCCAATTTGGTGGCCGTTGTAAAAGGATATGCCAGTCACGAAAAAGAAACTTTAGAAGGAGTTGTTGAGGCGCGTGCCAAGGCGACCCAAGTAACTATTGATCCTAGTCAAATGTCGGCTGAGAAGTTGGCAGAATTTTCTAAAGCGCAGGGGCAGTTGTCGCAGGCGTTAGGACGATTGATGATGATCACCGAAAACTATCCGAACTTAAAAGCGGATACAAGTTTTCGTGATTTACAGGCGCAGTTAGAGGGGACGGAAAATCGAATTACCGTTGCTCGTAATAGGTACATCCAGTCCGTAAAAGAATTTAATAATCTAGTAATGGTTCCTCCTACTTCGTGGACCAACTCTCTATTTTACCATCACGAAAAGATGGCTCAGTGGGAATTGGCTGCTGATGAAAAAGCACGTGCTGAGAAGGCACCAGAAGTTAAACTTTAATGCTCACGATTTTTCCGCGTTTTCTTTTTGTCTTTTTGTTTAGCCTGTCATGTTGGGCGGACTTCGAGGTCCCTCCACTGACAGGGCCTGTCGTTGACCAGGTAGGACTATTAGGGCGCGAAAATCAACTAACACTTCAAAATGTCATTCGTGATTTGTACCAAACTACGGGTGCGCAGCTACAGGTGCTCATCGTTTCATCCCTAGGGGATGAAGAAATCGAACCTGTTGCAACCAAGGTTTTCGACGTATGGAAAATAGGAAAAGAAAAGGTTGATAACGGAGTTCTTTTCTTGATTGCTCCCAAAGAACGCAAACTGCGGATCGAGGTAGGGCGTGGGTTTGAAGGGGTGCTTCCCGATATTTATGCTAAACGTATCATTTCTGATATCGTTATTCCTTACTTTAAAAATAAAGAATTTTCCAAAGGCATTGAAGCCGGTGTAACCGCCATTTCCTCTTATATTAAAAAAGAGCCTATTCCTGAATATGTTTTAAGCGAAAATCCGAAGGAATCCAAAAGAGATATAATTGTTTTCTTTTTTACCTTTTTCCTCATTTTAATTTTTAGCAAATTTGGCGGTGGCCGTGGCGGAAGATTTCGTCGAAGTGGATTGGGCAGCTCGGGCTGGTCTGGGGGCGGAGGCTCTTGGGGAGGCGGCGGTGGCTGGTCAGGTGGCGGCGGCGGTTCTGCAGGCGGCGGATCATCGGGTTCATGGTAGGTAGGGGAAAATGACAAAAGTAATACTGTCCCAAGAGCAGCAAGATCGCATTTTACAAAAGCTCCGTCAGGTTGAGAAATCTGTCGATATTGAAATTGTGCCCATGATAGTGTCCAGTTCTTCAGTGACCAGGCATGTGTCATTGATTTTGTTTTTGTTTTTTGCAGCTGCATTTATTTTTTTAGACTTTCAAGCTCATATTTGGCTTAGCCCTATCCAGGAAGCTTTGGTATTTGCAGCCAGCCTTTTGGCTGCCTATTTTTTAAGTCGGATAGTGTCGACAGTTTCTTGGGTTCAGCGATTTTTAACTGCCGATTTAGATGAAGAGATTCAGGTTAAGAATCGTGCTGAGTTGGAATTTTATAAAGGGCTGCTTAATTCGACCGATAAAAGAAATGTCACTTTGCTGTTCGTCTCGCTGATGGAAAGAAGATCGGCGATTTTTTCTGATAGAGCAATTAGAAGTAAATTAAGTGATCAAGAAGTGGAACAAATCAAGCAAGCACTATCTAAAGGCTTACGATCTTCAACCGTAGATCATTGCTTTATGGAAGCGATGAGTTTGATCGAACTTTTCTTGAAAGAAAAAATGCCAGCAGATCAATCAAAGATTAATTCGATTTCTGATGACTTGATCATCAAGGAGTAGAATAAACCGACGGCGTTGGAATTTTGAAGACCATCTTGCGATTATTCATTGGATCTAAATATAAAGCTCCCTTATGACTTTCTATAATTCCATTTGCAATAGAAAGACCCAAACCTGATCCTTTGCCGATTTCCTTAGTTGTAAAAAAGGGTTCAAAGATTCGGTTTTGTATTGATAGGCTAATTCCTAATCCTGAGTCCTCGATGGAACATACAAAGTTTTGATTTTCCCAATGAGTTCTGATTTTTATTTGTCGAACTTCTTGGTTGGTGACGGCTTCAATGGCGTTGTTAATTAAATGGAATAGAACATGCGATAGATTGACGGCCTGACTGTAAATAATATTTTCTTCAGCTAAATCCAGCTGCATTTGTATTGAAAGTCTTTTTATTTTTTCATTTAAAAAAGTCAAAGTTCCTTCTAAAACTTGATTAAAATTATTATCTGTGAAGACTTCCGCATCTGAAGTTTTGGAAAAAAATCTAAGACCCTTAATGATGTTTTCGATCCTAAGGCTGGAAGCCTTAATTTTGCTTATGCTATTTTGCACTTTGTCTGTGGGTAGACGGAGTTCTTCTCGCAGGCGAGTCAATTCAGCTTCGGTAATATCGCAGTGGCCAATGATAACAGCTAATGGATTGTTAATTTCATGGGCTATTCCGGCGGCCATGTCCCCTAAGGAAATATTCTTTGCAACGTTCAAAGCATGGGCCCTCTGAACTTCTAGTTCATTTTGTGTCGCTCTAAGGTTTTCTAATGTGGACTTCAGTTCTCGTTTTTCGCATTTCAGTAGCCATTCCGAACGAAAACGCATTACAAAGCCGCTACGAACCTGACGGGATTGCCGAAATGCGTACAGCGCCATAAAGACATAGGCTACAACAAAAGCAATAATTTCTTCTAAAATTTGATTTTGAAAAAAGGATCGAATCAATAGAACGATAGTAGGCAAAACCAAAGACATCGTAATTAGGTAATCACACAACTTTCTGTTAACAACGACAGAGGTAAACGTGCCAGCGAGAACTAAGGCCACCTGAATGTACATTATAAAGTACAATGAGTAATTATTTTGGATGTCCATTGGACCGCCAAAAATAAAAATAAGACTCCATGTCGTCAAAGTAAGATAAATAGTGTATTCATGTAATGCAATTCTTACTTCTTTTCCCTTGCTGAAATTGTAGGCTAATTTAAAGCGCAACAAATTTAAGAAAAGATTAATAGCAAATAAAGTGGAAATAATGGGATTAAAAAAATCAAAAAAATAAGAAAACAAAACGGCGACAATTGAAATACAAACAAAGGTAAGCGAAGAAGCAAGACTGCGTTTGAGCAGCTCTTCGTCAAGGAATTGTTTTAGTTCACGATCAAATATCTGCTCTTGCATGTTCTCACTTAAAATAATTCGTTATATTTAGTATATAGAATCTAAAAATCAATATATTAATTTGAGTACAAATAGAAACTGTTTACAATACCAACTGTGATTATTAAGAAACAGAAACCCTTGCGCAGCACTAAGACTATACTATCAACAATTACGAAGTATTATGAGTCCACATAGGAGAAAAATATGAAAGCAGATTTTCTTTTGAAACTAGCGTTAGGATTGACTTTAGGTGTTTTGGTTGCTAGCTGTGCCGGTAATCCCAATAAAGCCGAAAAGATCACAACAGATATTGAGAAAAAAGAGGTGATCACTGGCGATGAGTCAGTAGGAATCAAAGATGGCAATATGGTGGTACAGAAAAAGGTGGCCATGTCCGAAGAACTACGCCGGCTGCAGTATGACGTTTATTCGCTGGAAGACCGTGTGTTTGGCAATCGAAAATATGGCAGCCTTGGCCTATATGGCGCCTTAAAAGAATGTAAAATGAACGTGTCTGATAAAAAAAACGGTGGCGATGGAAAACTGATTTGGACCGAGCCGATGGATAGAGTTACCGAAAAAGAGGATGAATTTAAAATTGGTATCGATGAAAAAGATCAACTGGTCGGAATTTCTGAAGAATTTATTAAAGATCGAATTTCTCGATTCCGCGGTTATCGAAATCTGTTGGAAAAGCGTCAAGATGAGTACGAAGATAAAGTGTCTATCTGCAAAACTCAGTTAAAAGCACAGTTGTACGACAAGGAAAAAAACAACGCTGAAGTAACGAATTAGAATTAATGATTGAATTATTAGGCCCATCATAAATCAGTGGGCCTATTTTTTAGAAGATAAATCCCGTCGTCTTTGATTTGAATTTGTCTTTTCTTGTAAAGTCCACCCAACGCAATTTTAAACTTCTTTTTACTAACTGCAAACAACCGATAAATTTCATCGGGATTGGTTTTATCGGTGATAGCTAAGAATCCCTGATTCGAATTTAATAGATCCAGTATCTTCGCATCAATTCCTTCGGCCCCTTGGTGTCCGGTTTTGTGCAAGCTAAGGTCGACTTTACCGTCTTCACGTACATTTTTTAAAAAACCCTCTATTTTTTGGCCATACTTAATCTCTTGAAAAACTTCATTGTTAAAGATCATTCCAATATACTTATCATCGATGATGGCTTTATAGCCTAAATCTGTTTTTCCAAAAATCAATAAATCGACTGATTGCCCAATGGGGTAAGGGATTTCTTCTTTGACTGCGTTTCTTTCAATCCTCATCGAAGCCGCTATTCGAGAGGTGTTATCTAGGTAAGTGTAAACCACTAACTCCATACCGACCGATAAATCACGAGTTTGTTCTGCGAATGGCAGAAAAAGATCCTTACTAAGGCCCCAATCTAAAAAAGCGCCGACTCTTTCAATGGATTTTACCTTTAAAACAGTAAAGCTTCCAACCGAAGAGAGACCATTTTTAGTGCTGGCAATCAGGCGATCGCTAGAATCAAAGTAAATGAAAGTCGTCAGGTCATCGCCTTCTTTAGTCTCGGCAGGAACTTCTCCACTAGGGAGCAGAATTTCAATAGGTTCACCGTCCTGGTCGATTCCACCATCAAGGTAGGCACCGGGAGGTGCTAATTTTATCACTTTTAAAATATTTGATTTTCCAATTTTCATTTATTGCCGGTAAGATATAGCATATGACGGCGATTTCCAAATACAAATCCATGGTTTTGCAATTTCAACACGAAATCGATTTTCGTTCGGTTCGTAGTCGCGGCCCAGGAGGCCAAAACGTCAACAAGGTCTCTTCTGCGGCTGTGTTAAACTGGCATGTTCAAAGTACAAATTCATTTAATTACCAGCAAGTGGAAACGATATTAAGAAAATTAAGATTACATATCAACGTCGACGGATTTTTGTACCTCCGAAGTGATCAGTTTCGTGATTTGGAAATGAATAAAAAGGCCTGTTTAGACAAGTTAGCTGAACTTATGGAGGTCGCTTTTTTTGTACCGAAAAAAAGAATTTCGACTAAACCGACTTATTCATCAAAGGTGAAAAAGTTAGATAATAAAAAGCGACATTCAGACATTAAAAAATCTCGGGCCAAAGTTAAACATTTTTAAGGCCTTCAAAAATATCCTTCACAATGTCTTCTGAGCTTTCCAATCCCACAGAAAGTCGAATCATGCCTTCTCCGATTTTTGCACGGTCAAGATCATGTTTACTCATATCGGAATGGGTCATGCTTCGAGGATGTTCAATCAAAGTTTCGGTTCCGCCTAGTGAAACCGCCAAATGGCAAATGTCCAAAGAATCCAAAAGGCGAAATGAAGCCAAGCGATTATTTTTTTTCAAATTGAAAGCAATCATCGATCCTGGACCTTTACATTGGCTTTGAAAAATTTTGTATTGTTGCGAATCTTTAGGGGTCAGCAATCCAGGGTAAAAAACTTTTTCAATTTTCGGGTGCTGGCTCAGCTGAATGGCGACTTTGGCTGCTTTCTCCGCTTGTCGCTCCATTCTTACCCAAAGGGTTTCAATGGATCGGGCCAGCAACCAAGCTGTATCAGG
>JAYSSX010000177.1:0-4401 GCA_043720315.1 Pseudobdellovibrionaceae bacterium
CTGTGGTGGTAGAAAAAGTAAATGTCGTTAAAGATCCTAACAAAACTAAAAAGCTGTCTTCAAAAGAACAAAAAGAATTTGAAACTATTGAGTCACGGATTTTGGAAAAGGAAACTGTTCTGGCAGCCTGGCAAAAGCAATTGATGGATCCATCGATTGCTTCGGACTTTAAAAAAATTGGCGAAGTTTCTGCTGAAGTTGGTAAAATGGAAACTGAAATTAAAGAAATGTATGCACGATGGCAGTTTCTAGAAGAACGAACGAAGATTTAAATTTAAAAACTTAGTCGTTAAATTTTACACCAATTTTGTAAATGCTTTCTTCGAGATTTTTAATCCAGACGATTTTTCCTTTCATTACAGCTAACTGTCCTACTTTAATTTGTATCTTTTGATCTTTTTTAATGGTCTCATCGGAATTTATTAGAATTGAACAACCCGCATAGGCTTCATTAATCACCACGGCTACAAGTTCGGGTTCGAAAGGGGAAGAGTTCCCTAGCGAAAGGTAAGCTACGCTTAAGGGGTCAGGGCGAAAGCGAGTAAATTGTCTGGGTTTCAAAAACTTGTCTGAAGGAGTTTTTTTAGACATTGATCGCCTCTATTTTTTAGTGGTTTTTTTCTTGGCGTTTAACTTTTGCAAATCTGTTTTTCTTTCAAAAGTCCTATTGATGGGATTTTGGTAGGCAATATCACCAAAGAATTTTTTCGCGGCACGATTATAGGCACTGGCTGCCATTTTTTCATCGGCAAAATGACCTAGATTAATACCTTTGCCATTGACTTCAATTCCGGCTTTCCATTTATTGTCAGCTTTTGAATAAGAAACCCCTTTAAAAACGGAAGAGGTCTCGACTCTTCGTTTAGAAAGAAGTCTTTGTCTTTCCTTAATCGTGCAAACGATTAAGTTATCTTTGCGATAGTCCAATCCATCGTTAAAACGTCTTGGGTAAACTTGTTTACCTTTAGGGGGATTCATTAGGAATCGTCCCAATGTGTGGCTACGGCTGCCATTGGGCCCTCGAATCGAGGTCACGACACGGGGTCTGCCCGTTGTTCCCTTGGTGACACGCCAAGAATGTTGTTCCACTTTGGCTTTGTCTTCCGAATCGATTTTGACTTTGTATCCATTAGATAAAACAAGTGTGCACCAAGCTTTTTTCATAGGGTTAAATTATCAATTTATTCTTGCTTCGTCAAAAGTTTAGATTTTTAATAGGTCTAAGGTGGTAACGATGAAAACATTCATTTTTTCGATATTAGGATTTTTAATTACGGTTTCTAGCTGGGCAAGTCCTGTACAATGTGAAGTTAAATCTAACCTAACCTTAGTAATGAAGGTCGAGGTTCAGACTTTAAATTCCGAAAAAGTTCTCGTTGGCGAATATAACTCAATTCGGGCTTACATCACTGAAAAGTCAGAAGACTTGTTTACCGTCGAGGCTTTTTTGCCGGACTATGAAATGCGTATTTATGCTGAAGGCGATCTTAAATCAAATTCTCATAAGTTAACGGCTAGTTACTGGGGAAGAGACAGCATGTTAGATGTCTCCTGCCAACGAATAGTAAAATAATTTATTGAATGGGTAAGGTTCCGCAGCCATTGGTGATAATAAATGGAGAATCATTAAGTTTAGTTTCTTTTCCATCGGCTGAAGTGAAAACAGCTGGGGCGTTACCGCTTTGGTTGGTAAACCAACATCGAATGTTTTCTGAGGCAGGGTTTAAAAATCCTAAAAAGGTATCAATCGTATTGTTTATAATGTGATCGTATTCAAGTCCCTTTGGTTCAGGTCCATCGAAAAATTCGCAATTGATATATCCCGAGTCATTTGTTGGTTGTACGCGAACATTAATATTTTCTTGACCCTTCGAATTGGTGGCTTTGAAAGCGTGAATATAAACGCCATAAGTTACTAGTAGATTTTTTCTTTCACTAAAAAGACTTAGATTAGTTACAAAATTTTCTTTCTTTAATTCTCCTGAACGAGTTGGATCTTTCCAAATAGCTACGGAGCCTTCTTTGCAAACTTTAGGTTCAGCGCCTGGGACTTCAATGATAACAGGTGAGGTTGGCGTAGGCGTTGGACTGACTGAATTACTGTTTGATCCTAAATCCGTCGCACCAGAAAATTTTGTTTCCGAACAGTTCACATGGGCGAGAAGAATAGTTCCTAAAATTAAATTAACTGTTAAGTATTTTTTGAAATTCATAAGGCCCCTATATTCAATGGATACGAAAAGTAATTGCAAGCACGGGGCCCCGTCGGCGCAAGTAGGTTAGCTAATAGCCTGTCCATGTGCTGCCGTGAAAAGTGAAATTGGACGATTGTTGGTAAAATCGACGTCTCACAATAAGACACTTGTTCGGTTTCGAAACGGAGGTTTTATTTAAGTTTTTTGTTTTTTTTGCGATCTCAGTTTAGGCTGCTCCAATTCGAGAAAATGAAGAATTCCGAACAATTTATCTACATTCTGAGTTCGGCTACGCCGATAACGCTATAGACCTTAAACGAAAAGGAATGCGACGATTTTTGAGGAAATTATTAGTAAAGAATTTAATTATTTATTTGCCATTAATGCATCTGCTGAGTGCGTGCGGAGCAATGAATGCTTCTATTGAAAATCAGGATTCACGATCTAAACCTGTTATGGATTCAGTTGGTGATTCGACGGCGATTTCGTATATTAAGGACACCAATTATGCATTTACTTGGACTTCAGCGGCTGTTGATGCCAAATATATAGTTAAGCTTTACCCGTTAGCGCAGTGTCAAGGCGTGGCAACGATAACAGTTAATGATGTTTCCGAACATCAATATAGTGCTACTGGATTGTTAGACGGGTATGTGTATTCGTTAGGAATAAGTGCAAAAAATAGTTTGGGAACTAGTGCCGAAGTTTGTACGCCGGCAGTAGGCATCGATACCCAGGTGCCAGCCACAGTTTCTTTTGTTAATCCTTCTTTGGATTTGGTGACGGCCACGGGGAACTATACTTTTTCATGGACCGGAAGTGACAATGGAATTTCTGGTTTAGACAGCCAAAATACTTATCAAGTAGATATTTTTGACAACGGCACATGCGCTGGAAGTACAGTTCAGAGTCTCTCACAAACGCAAAGTACTTACATTTATCCTTCTTTTGTTGCTTCAACAATTTATTCGATAAGAATTAAATCATTTGATAGGGCCGGGAACTCCTCTGTTGCTGCTTGTTCTAGCGCTGTTACTTATGCTCCAGGATCTGCAGTTTTGGCATTAGCCGATACAGTTTCTGCTTCAGCGCAATATACTAAAAGCGCGGCAATAAATGTTGCGATTACTAATGATGCCGCGGCAGTAAAATGGTGCCTTAGCGAAGCCCAAACATCGGCTCCAGCAACGGGTGTTGTGGCATGTGCTGGTGGCACGGGACCGGTAAATGGTTGGTACGCAGTTAGGCCGACGACGTTTACATTATCCGCTGGGGATAATACGAAAACCGTATATTTATGGGTGGCAGATGGTGCTGGTGGCATCTCTGGAACACCAGTAACCTCGTCAATTCTTTTAGACACAACTCCGCCTGTTCTAGGAAGTTGGTTGGCACCAGCTTCGATTGTAAATCAATCAACGGCTAGTTATCTATTTCAATGGAATCCTGCAGCTGAAGCAGGTTCTGGCTTAGTCACTTCAAACACCTACCAGGTTGAAACATTTGCTAACGGCGCTTGCGCTGGAGCTCCGATTTCGTCATCAGTGCAAACAAATAATGATTTTAACTATGCTGGTTTTATCGATGGGGTCTATAGTATTCGTTTGCGTGCAAACGATAAGGCTGGAAATACTTCCGTAGTCGGATGTTCTTTTGCAGTAAATGTCGACAATGCTATTCCTGTAGCAAATACCATTAAGGGTGTCACCGGAACGACCGACGCAACTGTAGATCAGTGGTTAACAGGCTCCGTTTATGCAAATATTTCCTGGAACACGTTTACATCTGCTAGTACTTACGATGTAACAATTAAAGATGGTACCGGAACTACAATTATTTGTCCAACCATTAATACGAATGCACTCAACTATCTATTTTCGACATGTGCATTAACCGATGGTCAAACTTATCAAGTGTTTGTCAGTGGAAAATCTCCTTCGGGATTAAATGCCACTCCAGCTTCAAATAATGCATTTAGCTTTACAGTTGATTCTCAGACTCCAGCCTTTTTTAATATTTTGGGGGTTACTGGTGGAAGTGATACCAATCCTGACGGTTGGTTAATTGATACGGTTCTGAATACTTTAACGCCGACTTTTTCTTGGTCGGCATCAACGGGTGCTGATTTTTACGAATTGGTCATTAAAGATATTTCAGATACAACGACAGTTTGTTCGGACTTAAATGTTTTGACAACTTCCGCAAC
>JAYSSX010000178.1:0-3676 GCA_043720315.1 Pseudobdellovibrionaceae bacterium
AGCAGCTCGGTCCAAGCGTTTGTTCGATCGAACAATCCCCACATAGTTCCACATCAGTCGTCGAATTTCTTCCCACATATGTGTAATTACGATCATCTCATCGGCATCGGACTGATTTGGTTTCACCCAGGGCTGAGGGTTAACTGGATAAATTTCCATCGTAGAAAAATTCTTTTTTATTTCATTGCAGCAATTTTCTGCCATCGCTAAGCATTCCAACAAAGAATTTGAAGCTAATCGATTAGCACCGTGAAGACCTGTGCATGCGGTTTCGCCTAATGCCCAAAGATTTAAAATATCTGTCTGACCATTGTAATCAGTGACCACTCCGCCACAAAGGTAATGGGCAGCGGGTACAACTGGAATTGGTTGAATAGCCATATCTATGCCAAATTCCAGACAACGCTGAAAGATGGCCGGGAAGCGAGTTTCCAAGTATTTGCGATCATGTTTACGCATATCCAGATAAACACATTCGTCTCCGGATTTTTTCATTTCAGCATCGATACTTCGAGCCACAATATCACGCGGAGCTAGGCTTCCCATCTCGTGATACTTTTTCATAAAAGCATTTCCCTTTGAGTCGACCAGTTCGCCGCCCTCACCACGCAAGGCTTCGCTGATTAAAAAATTTCGAGAATCTTTATGATATAAACAAGTCGGATGGAATTGCATAAATTCAAGATTGGCGATTCGGGCACCTGCTCGGTAAGCCATTGCTATCCCGTCACCAGTCGAACCACTCCAATTTGTTGTGTACAAATACACTTTTCCCGCGCCACCGGTTGAAAGAATGACTGTTTTCCCTAAAAAGATTTTTACATCTTCCGTATTTTTATCCAAAACATAGGCACCAATACATTTTGGTGGAGCCATATCAGTCGTCATGACTTGTTTGTTTAAAATCAAATCGATAGCAAAGTGATCTTCGAAAAATTGAATCTGTGGGTTTTCTTTGCACTTTTGCAAAAGCCGTTTATGAATTTCGGCACCGGTGGAGTCTTCAAAATGGAGAATGCGTCTTTCCGAGTGGCCACCTTCACGAGTTAGGTCAACACTCTGCGACGCGTCTTTGAGGTCAAAGTTAACCCCCCAGTTTAATAAATCATTAATTCTTTCAGGTGCTTGCATAACATAATTTTCAACAGTATCCCATTTGCACAAGCCGGCTCCTGCCCGTAGTGTGTCTTTGATGTGACTTTCAAAGCTATCAGACTCAGACATCACGGCAGCAATCCCGCCTTGGGCCCAAGAAGTATTGGCTGAAGGAGCTTTGTCTTTGGTGACTACAGCGACTTTCCCAAGGTGCGCAACTTTCAGAGCGAGCGCTAATCCGGCCAAACCGGATCCGATGATTAGAAAGTCCGTTTTTTCAATTTGTTCAGAAGAATTTCTCATGAACACCCTTTTAATGCTTTTTTTGTGATTTGCAAAGGAGTCTTGCTTGATTCTTTGCAGTGACTAAAACTACAATAAATTAAATAAGATGCGTATTAAATTAGTTGCTGTTTATTTGTTGGTTTTTCTGTTGTTCGCTGGACTTATGGTCTGGCGAGCCGATAACCTTATGTTCGCCGATAAACTGACCTGGAGCGAAGCTCAATCTAGGGCACAAATTTCAGCCCTTGTGCATAGTTTAGAATCGGAATCCCAATTATTTTTAAACGTTGCGGAACAGACTTCAAAACATCTTGGTGACAGCGATAGAGATTTTGCTAAAGGCGAAGTCTTCGAACAATTTTTATTTTTTGCAAAACTAACCCCGCCTTCGGCGCCAGGACAAGAATGGATTTTGAAAAATAAATTTAATGTCGAGCCGTCGAAAATTAAATCTTGGAGCGCCTCTTATTCCTTGTTGGCAATGAAAAATATTGCCCCAGAGACGGTAAAGCCGGGTGAACTTTCGTTGTTTACCTTGTTAGATCCAAATCGAAATATTTATCTCTTATGGGTTTTTCATTTTCCAAAAAATAATTGGGCCCTGGCGATTACTGATTCGCGAGTGCTGCAAAAACTAATCGACAGTCAAAAAGGCCAGATGAGTACCTTGGCAATAATTAATGACTTGGGCCAAACGTTAGGTCACTCGACTCCAGAGTATATTGGCAACCTGCTCACTGAAGACCCAATGATTGCTGACATGTTGAAATCCAAGAATCCAAGTGGTTCGGGATTATTCAAAGATTTGAATAGCCAGCAAATCCAAAGTTTTTATGAAAAAAATCCAATCGGGAATTTTTATATCGTTGTGATGACTTCTGTAAAACAGCTGTTGGCAGAGCGGACTGGTTTGCAAGTTCAGTTTGTATTATTGAGCCTTGGTTTTTTACTGATTGGACTATCCTCAATTTTTTTCCTAACCAAGGATAGCGACGAAGAATCAGCGCTACAAATGATGCCAAAGGCGCAAGTGTTTAATCCAAAGTTGAATGCCGCCAAACCTTCCGCTGGGGCTACGCCGGGTTCAACGCCGATTGCGCCAAAGTCGGAAGCGGCCAGTGAAACCAAACTTCAAAATTTTATGAGTTTGTCTTCAACGCTAGTGCATGAGTTTCGTGCTCCATTGAATTCAGTTTTAGCACATACTCAGATTTTAAAAGCTAAAGACCGCTCTGAAAATTTAGAGATTATTGAAAAAGAAACCCGAAACATGCGTGATATCATGCAAAAGCTTTTGGTTTTCTCCGGCGAGACTGAAGTAAGAAGGGGTCCGGTCAAGGTAGAAGCTCTTATCCAAAGGGCACTCAATCAGATCCAGCCAAAATTTGCGCAAAAAAATATTAAATTAATTAAAAACTTTTTGCCAACAGTGGACATAACAAGTTCAGACGATTTGCTGTTTAAAGTTTTTGTACACATTCTCAATAACGCTGTTGAAGCAATGGACCGAGTTGCAAAAAAAGAACTTTTTATAGGCCTTAAATCGAATAGTGAGTGGGTTGAAATTGAATTCAAAGATACCGGGGAAGGTATCGAGCCTAAAAATTTAGAAAAAATTTATGATCCATTTTACACCACAAAATCCAGTCAGCAGCATAGCGGACTGGGTCTGTCGTCTTCTTTAGGGATAATGCGGGAACTACGTGGTCAATTGACCGTACAGTCTGAAATTGGTAAAGGATCTTCCGTAAAGGTTTATATTCCATTAAAAGTAACTGAAGAAGTTTATGGCTCCGTTGACAACAAAAAATCGGCTTCGAATTCTGTTATGTCAGAGCCACAAGCGCCAAGAACTCCGCCACCGTCACAACGAAAAGAATTCGTTATCAATAAAGAAGATTTAAAATTGGAATCCGTCACAGATGATACCGTTCCAAGGTTAAAGAAATTTTTAGTTAAGGATGGGCAAGAAAATTTTCCTCCATCTCCAGCCAACCCTGGAATAGATGTCCCTGAAATTGAAAAAAGTAAACCGGCTTTCTTTATGGCAAGTGCACCCGAGGGAAAGTCAACCATAGATAGTGGCACACAGGCCTTTGTATTGGTTGATGATGAAGTTGATGCTGCTTTGGATTCTTTGGATAAAATATCTGAAGAGGCCTCTGAATCTGAAGAACCTAAGCCTAAAAAGAAAGTACAGCCAGAATCGGCTGAAACTGCAGATGACGAAGAGGGTATATTGAAGCTAGAGGCGCCGGTTGCTACGAAACCGTCAGCTATGGCTGTCCATTCGCCA
>JAYSSX010000179.1:0-8841 GCA_043720315.1 Pseudobdellovibrionaceae bacterium
GCCGATACATTAAAAAATGAACCGACGATGCGAAGGCAAATTATTTACGCCCTAGATTACAAAGCTTGGCAAAAAATATATGACTCGAAAAGAGCCCCGGGATGCCCTGGGCTATTGGAGACGCTAACGAACACTCAGATTTGCTATGAAGATCGCCCGTTAGAAAATATAAAGCTGCCTAAGTCAAAACTTAAACTTATTTATTCCAAATTAGGTGGAGATGATCATAAAACCGTTGCCGAATGGTTACAAAATCAGTGGCTAAAAAAGCTGGGTCTTTCTGTTCAACTGGAAAGTTTTGATAATAAGATTTTTTTATCTGAAATCAGAAATCAAAATATGGACTTATTTAGAAAAGGAATTGGACCGGATCGCCCGAGCTGTTATGCGGCCTTAGAAGCATTTACAACCGACCATCCGGAGAATTTTTTAAAATTTAGTCACCCTGGATTTAACGCCATCATGGCTTCACTTAAAACGACAGCATCAGCGAAAGAGAAGAAAAATCTTTGCACCAAAGCATTGAACATCATCATGGACAGCCAAATCTTAATTCCCACCGGTCCTATTGAATTTACCATTCTTTTGAATTCCAAATGGACGGGATGGAAGTTAAACGAACTTAACCATCTTGATCTCAGCAGCTTAACTCTTAAGTAGTTAGAATTTTTTCGTCAAACTTGTAAACGAACCACAGTCTCATAATGAGAAGATTATAAATAATTAACCTAGGGCCTCGACTAGTTTCTAGGCTTGCCGATAAGTCATTTGTACAGCAAATATTTTAGCGTACGAAGTAACAAATTAAGGAGCAAATCAATGGCCGACCAAAAGAAACCAAATCCAGGTACCGATAAACAAATTCCTAATAACGTAGTTAGCTTGGTAGCTAGCAAGTGCACATCTGAAGGCTGCAACAAAAAACCTTCTAAAGCGGGATTCTGTGATGAGCACTATGTTTGGTTTAAAGAAGGGTTGATTACTACTGAAGGTTACAAAGCTAAAGACTTTGACAAAAAGTATCATGCTTTTATGTCACGCAAAAAAGTCGCGTAGCAGAAATGCGAAGCCGGCTAAAAGTTGCGTAGCTGTTTTTTGGCTGCGCATACTTGCTAGCCAATTGGCTTCGCAAACTTGGTAGCATCTAGAACAATCTAAACTCTAAAGACCTGGCCTAAAACGCCGGGTCTTTTTTTTAATAAATTCTGCTTCGATTGCATCAAATCAAAATTCAGAGTACCTTAATCTAGAATTCAAAAAAGGGGTTACCTATGCAGAAGACTGTTTTAATTACCGGAGCCAGTTCAGGAATTGGCAAAGAAACGGCCTTTTATTTTCATCAGAAAAATTATCTTGTTATTGGAATTGGTCGCAACCAATCGGAATTGGAAAAAACAAAGAGCGAACTAAAAAACTTCGTTTTTTTTATCGCTGATTTTCAAGAAGCTTTATCCATTGAGAAGTGTGGCAAAGAAGTTATTTCTTTTTTAAAAAATGAGTCACTTCTGTTATCTGCTTTAATTAACAATGCCGGAATTTATATGCAGACAGCACCTATGCAATCAGACTTTGCCAATTGGAAAACGCAATTTCAGGTTAACTTATTTGCTTCCATTCAACTGACTGAACTACTTATTCCCTTTATGTCTTCACCAGGCAGTATTACTAACGTGACCTCTACACTGGCCAACAAACCCGGAGCATTAAATGGTGGCTACTCAGCCTCCAAGGCGGCCATGAACTCGTGGACGCATTCTTTAGCACAACGACTGGCGCCCAATATTCGGGTAAACTCGGTGTCACCGGGAATAGTAGAAACGCCCATCCACCGTTTAGATTCTTATGCAGACAAAGCCAAAGCCGTAATGGAAATTAATCAGAAACAACCAATGAAACGAATGGGCCAACCCAGTGATATCGCAAAATCAATTTACTTTTTAGCTTCTGAGGATAGTGCTTGGACGACGGGAAGCATTTTACTTGTGGATGGTGGAATTAATTTAACTTAAAGTTCAGAATTTATTTTTTGCCAAGAACAGTAAATCGTTTGTAAACAGGGAAATCTTGTTCGCCCGAAAAATGAATTTCACTGAGACCCACATTTTTTATAAGGCCAGCTAAAGATTCTTGGATATTAGTATGTTCGGGAATTTGGTAGTTGTTTGCCTGAACCAATACCGTGGTTCCCGCTGGCACATAGGTTAGCCAATTAAAATTCATATGCTCGCAACTGGTATTAACCACTAAATCAAAAAACTCATTTTTAAAGAAACTCTCTTGCAGCTGGGTGGCATCTTTTTCCTGGGACTTCCACGGCCAATCACGATTGATCGTATCGGAGAATCGCGACCAGTATTTTGATAACTCAACTCCAACCCCTTCATCAACGAGGCCCATCTTGTTCAACAGCAAAGGAAGTAAACCATGCCAATGACCAAGAAAGAGACCTCTTTTAAAATGAAGATTTCTTTCTAATAAGATTTCGGCAAGCGCAATTTTTGAAAGCGATTGCCCGCGGGTGCAAGCATCTCGAAATGCAAAAAAATGGCTCTTTTCCACATCATCATAATACAAAGTTTCTGCCATTCTCGATACAACTTCGGCATAAACTTTCATTAAATCGGTAGGCCCTTGTATTCTGTTAGATTCGGTCTCGATCACTGCGCGTAAACCACTTCGCAATCAAGATCTTTCCACTTGTCGCCCGACTTTAATTTTGCTGGCACGCGACCGTTGAGCTCAAACAATTTGGTTCCGTCCGCATTGTAAGTAAAGAAAATAGGCTTAACCAAAGCAGCAATAACAAAACTGGAAGGCTTCATTTTTACAATGACCCCTTTTTCGCCGTTAATGGAAGTATCTTTGTCTTTGAAAATTTCAAACCCAACCGTTTCCATTCGATCCCAAACACCGTAGCGGAAATCCACGTCTTTGCCATCTAGAATTTCTTTCCAATGATCGTGAACAAATCTTTTAAAATTAATAGACATCACCATTGTTTTGCCTAATTTTTCGGTTTCAGTTTTAGTTTTTCCGTCCGCCGAAGTTTTAGTAAAAATAATTTTGCCATCTTTTACCTCAACAGCTGCTGACTCCCCAGTTTGTTTTTGAAAGATGCTAGTTTTTACAAAATCACTTCCTTTGATGACTGCATTTTCTTCGTAAACGGCCTGCCCCTGCAGATCTTTATACGCAAGTACAATTTCAGATAGTCCATCCTTTTCAGTGGTCGTCGAAACATAGTCGAACAATTTTTTAGCTTTGTTTGTGTTCTGCTCGTAAGCCTGCGCCGTCACGGTCTCATCAGCGAACGCCTGAATATTTAAAAATAATACAATAACCAACAATAACAATTTCATTTCTTGCTCCTTATTTACCTCAGGGGTAAAGTTATCTCGTGAAGCCGCCAAAGACTCAACATAATCCATCTACAAATAACCATAATTTAACTTCCGATGATGATAATCTAGTCAGATTATCAAAACTGATGTCAGAACAGGGTTTCTGCTCTAGACGCGAAGCAGATGAATTCATCGCCAATGGCTTAGTTATGGTGGACGGAGAAGAAGTTAGCGAACTGGGCCATAAAGTTCGCAGAGACGTTAAAATTGAACTCACAGAACAGGCTATTAAAAAACAAGACAAACTGGTTACTATCCTTTTAAACAAACCTATTGGGTATGTTTCAAATCTTCCAGAAAAAGGCTACGAACCGGCTATTACATTATTAACTTTAGAAAACTTTTATACAGCCTCTAAACAAGAAAAACCTCGCAATCACCCCCGCAGTCTAAAAAATATGGCAGTCACCGGGCGATTGGATATTGATTCCGTAGGTCTTTTGGTTTTCACCCAAGACGGACGCATTGCCAAGCAGTTAATTGGCGAAGATAGCGCTGTAGAAAAAGAGTATTTGGTTCGCGTCCAAGGCGAGCTGTCCGATGCAGACCTTGCTTTACTGAATCATGGTTTATGGTTGGATGGCTTAAAATTAAAACCAGCGAAGGTCACCTGGCAAAATGAAGATCAGTTAAAATTTGTGCTTAATGAAGGTCGAAAACGACAGATTCGCCGCATGTGCGAATTAGTTAATTTACGAGTGGTCGGTCTAAAACGGGTTCGAATTGGAAAAGTGATGCTTGGACACCTACCTGAGGGTCAGTGGCGTTACCTATCACCGGATGAGTCGTTTTAATATCCACTTTTGAAACGGGTGCAATATTACCTCTTCGATAAGACTCCAAAAAATCTACTTCCGAATCTGTGAACCCGGCTTTTTTTCTAAGTTCCCTATTCACATTTTCAATTCGCTTCGGAATTTTATATTTTAATCCATTTAATCGCTTTGAAAAGTCCTCTTGTGGATCGATCTTTTCTATTTTGCAGATTTCTGTATACCACCGGGATCCGAACTGAACATGCCCCAACTCCTCCTCAACGATAATACGAATGACCTTATGAGCCGGTCCTTCCAAAACTCCGCTTAACTTTTTTAATAAAGTGTCGCCGGCGTCTAAACCACTGCCTTCCAGATATCGGTGAACAATTAAAATTCGATCTAGTAATGTGTCTTCTATAGAAACCGCATTCCACAATGACAACGAGGCTGGCCAATCGCCCCATTGAAAACCCAAACTCTCCATAGCATCCAGCGCAAGCCCCAAATGTTTGGCCTCGCCAAAGGCGATGTCGCGAAGTTGTTCCTTGAACTCTCCGGGCGCCTCTGGGAACTCGAAATAAGTCCGCAGGCAAAGCTCCATAGCCTGCAATTCAATGTTGGCCAGATCGTGTAATAGGCGCGCCTGCCCCTCTTTGAACGACAAGCCTTTCTTCTTTACCGGCATTTCTTCCGGCAACACAATTTGAAGATCCCGAGCCGGGTTACGGGGGACAGAAAGCTGCGAAAATTCAAAAATCGAGTTAACTGAAACTAGTTTTTCACGAACGGGCGCAATATGAAAAGTGTTCTTACTGGACAAAAAATCCTCTTCTTTATAAAGTCAAACGCTTAAGAAGCTACAAATGAGACGCAGTCATCGTTCGGTTTTTGAAACAAACAGAGGTTATTATGGGAAAAGGCTGGAAACAAGCAGGTATCGGCGAAAATGCTCAAAAAAAAGGCGCAATCTTTACTAAACTTGCGCGCGAGATCCAAGTTGCATCTAAACTAGGCGGACCTGACCCCCTGACTAACTCTCGTTTACGAATGGCTGTTGATGCCGCTCGAAAAAATGCTTGTCCTAAAGACACTATCGAACGCGCCATTAAAAAAGGAGCTGGCCTTTTAGATTCTGGAAATATAATTGAAGAGATGATGTTCGAAGGTTATGGACCTCATGGCGTGGGAGTTTTAGTAGAATGCCAGTCGGACAATCGAAATCGTACTGTTCCCGAAATACGACAAGTATTCAAATCAAACGATGGCAATATGGGTGAAGGCGGAAGTGTGGCCTGGATGTTCGAAAGAGCTTCTCTTCTAGAAGGCAACAAACCGGGTACTTTTGATCCTGATGAAGAGGCGATCGAGGCTGGAGCCAACGAAGTTGAAAAATCCGCTGATGGTTATACTTTTTTTGGCAATCCCGAAGAATTGGATCATATTCGTAAGGCATTGACGGCTCGAGGTTGGACAATCACTGCTGCTGAACTTTCCTATAAACCGAAAAATATTACTGATCTTAATGAGGCACAAAAAAAAGAAGTTCATGAATTCTTGAACGAACTTGAAGACCACGATGATACTCACCGCGTGCACGTTACTTTAAAGGATTAATTCGAAAGTTTTAGACTAAGACAACTGACTGAAGGCGATCGCAAAGTATTTAATTTGCTTAAGCATCGCCTGTAATCCATTGGCCCGGCTGGGCGAAAGATAAGAATCAAAACCAATTTCCCGAATGAAACCTAGGTCCGCTTGCAGAATTTCAGTGGCAGTGAGGCCATTAAACAATTCCAAATTAACAGCAACTAAACCTTTTACTAACAAAGCATCACTATCGCCTCTTAATACCAGCGTCTTATCTGCTTTTAATTGAACATGCAGCCAAACTTGTGACTGACATCCTTTTACTTTGGACTCTTCGGTTTTCATTTCATCAGGAAGCGTAGGCGAGGCCTTTGCTTTTTTAATTAACAATTCGTAGCGTTTTTCCCAGTCGGGAAGTTCATTAAACTCTTTAACTATTTTTTCTTTTCGATCTTGAAAACTCATTTTTATAACTTTCCGATTCCGGTGAAGGATTTCATGACATCGGCTTCCAAAGTTGTTCCTTGCGAGCCCTTTATCTCATTAATGTTTTTTCTTTTAAGTGCAAGGACAAACTGGTAACTGTCTTTAAAAAATTGCACTTTGTCTTCGTAATAACCATTCCAGTATTTCTGTGCCGCAGCCTGAGGAATTACTTGCATGGCCATCTCCTTTTCCGTGGCTTCGCGAACTCCTAAAAACTGCAGTTGATCAGAAATCTGGCGCGGTGAAAAATCTTTATAGACTAAAACCTCTTCCATTAAGCCCCACTCAAAATAACTAAAATAAGATTCGAAATTTTTCCAAAATTTCTTACCTTTTGCACCGTGGTTGGACTCGCAATAATAGCTGGTACAGACCGAACCCCTATAGCGCCAAA
This sequence comes from Pseudobdellovibrionaceae bacterium, assembly GCA_043720315.1. GTDB lineage: Bacteria > Bdellovibrionota > Bdellovibrionia > Bdellovibrionales > Bdellovibrionaceae > JAYSSX01. The sequence continues at coordinate 6,627 of JAYSSX010000179.1, forward strand.
TATTACATTTATTTTCGGCTTTGTTAAAAAAAGGACATAACCAACTTTCAGTTTGGCCAAACTGATGCAAATCTCGATTGGTGAATTCCACTTGAAAAGAAAATGAAGGAAACAATCCAATAGGAAGAACAAACTGATCTTTTTCGATCCGATCAGTAATTAATTTTTTAGTGCCTACTGTGATTTCAGGATCACTTAAAATGGCTCCAATAATAAAATTGGGCAAAAAGGGTTGATAAGTGCAGCATTTTAGATCAGCTCTAAAATACTCTTTCAAATTTGAGCACTTTTTAGAACGTAGGCAATCATTGCAAGTGGCTTTGGTTTCATTAGGATCGATTTTTAAAATTTTCGAGTTGAGAATCCCCTGATACAAAGGGGCCAACTGATCCATAAGTTTCATAAAAATCTTGTACAGAATCAGATCGCTATACTCAACCCTTATGAAGCAATATGAATGGGTTACAAACCGTCAATTGCGTATCCTTTTCCGGCCCAAAAACGGCGTTTGCTCACCTATTTCTTTTAAAGCGGAGTGTCTCATAATGAAACAGTGGTAAGTGTTTATAATTACTAAGTATTTTTCGTCATATAAATATCGATTTGGCATTTGAATCGCAATACTTATTAGCGTGAGGTACTTATGAAAAAAGTCATTTTAACTACATTATTACTGTTAACTGCCAACCAGTCGGCTTTTGCCTGGATTAGTACAGAAACAGCCTCTAAGGACTATAAATTTGTATATCGCTTTAACAAAGAAACTTACAAAGTCGAACTAAAAGGGCCTTCATACGATGAAGCCTATGAAAAAGCCGCTCAGAATTGTTTTGATCACTTTAAAGCCGGTCGCAGAGTTAGTGAAGACTTCGGCATAGCTGTGATTGACGTTTGCGCTAATCCTCGCAGCATTTAAAATAATATTTTACCAAATCACACAAACTGGCTATATTTGATTCTGGCGAGGATTCAAATATGAAGATTTTAAAAGCACTTGGTGATTTTCTTTTCGGCAAAGACCCTGATATTTTTGATCACAACGGACAAGTCGTTCATAAACATCCAAAGAAAAAATGGGATCAGTGGCACGAACGCACTAAAAACGATCCGGCTAATAACTGGCGTAATCATGCCGGAAATCAAAACCGCACTAAAGACTAATTCACCGTTATCCCTGAAAAAAACAAGTTAATAGCTACTGAGAACAGGTTACTCCGATTTTTTCAGCAGACAAAATCATGCGTTGATTTCCACTAGAATCTACAAAAGGGAATACATCAGCGTAACGAAAACCGCTTGGTAATGAAATTTTGGTACGCTGGGTTCCATCACCCTTCATAGTATAAACATTTTTGGCAACGCTGCTGACTGAAGTAATTTCTATGGTTGAAAAAATAATCGTATCGTTATCTATCCACTCCGGCAGAACATCATTTTTATATATATCGGACCCCAGATAAGAATATGAAATATCAACTTCCATTTGTGGACTAGAGACAGGTACAACAAAAATATGCCAACCAAATCCATTGACACCTGAAGATGGGGCTTGTCGCATAAAGGCAACTTTTGTTCCGTCAGGGGAGATTTTTGGATCATTCTCCATAATATTCAAACACTCTGCCGTCGCACAAATAATTGGTGCCCCGGCATGATCGCGTCCAACACTTAACCCAACCAAATTACTACTGTCAGACAAGTCCATCATAAAAATACTTTTAATAAAACCCCCGCCAGGGTTATAGAGACCAGGGTAAACAATTTTGTTCACAGCCAAATTTGCCTGGGGATCCACCGGTACAGGAATTGTTCCACTTACAGGGATTTGAGATGGACCAGCGCTAACAACCATATTCGAATCCAAAATAACTCGATAAAACTTTAGCGCGTTGACCGGCCCTGATAAATACGTAAACTCATTGGTAGAACTTAGCCAATAATTGTTCGAATTAAACTCAGTTGCGACCGGACTAATTATTCTTCGATCATCAACACCAGTTAGTCGTACAGCACGGATTTCTGTATTTAAATAACCTGTGTCCAAAGATGCACACTGATTTGAGTTTAGATTATTATATGTTGTATAAGCGACCCAATTTTTATCGTTTGATACCCTAGGATGAGTCATGTCCTGATAGCTACTGGTCTTGATAAGGCCAACGTTACCCCCGTCAATATCCGCAACTAAAAGACTATATTTTGAAGCTGAACACAA
>JAYSSX010000180.1:0-1698 GCA_043720315.1 Pseudobdellovibrionaceae bacterium
GGTAAGAATTTTAAAGTAGATGTTATTGAGCAACGCCATATTTGGAAAATTTCTTTGCAAGAAGAGGGTGGCGAGTGGGTTCACTACGATATTTCAAAAACCGATTACAAAAAAACGGAAAGTTATTATAGCTTTTTGTTTAAAGGCGTCTCTTATATGATGGACGTAGTGGGAAAAGATACAGATTACACTGTCTTTACAAGAAATTCGTTCCGCACAGTCTCGATTTTTAATGATGAAATGTTACTTCATGAATCATTAAAACGAGGTGGTGGTTTCGGTGGAGACAAAGATCTTCGCTCGGGAATGCCTGGAAAAATCATCGAAATTTTCGTCAAAGAGGGTGATATCGTTAAAGCCAACAAACCTCTTCTTATTATGGAGGCGATGAAAATGGAAAATGAAATGCGTGCTACTCAAGACGTAAAAGTTAAGGAAATTTGTTTTAAACAAGGCGACAGTGTTGAAGCCGGAGCAATCCTTATCAAGTTTGATCCTGTTGAGTAAATATGTGAGCTAAAATTTTCGGTCGAATTAACAACACTTATTCATACAATAAGGAGAAGGCAAGGCTGTTAGGTCTTTGCGCCCGACCTTAGGCTGAAATAATCCAAATAGTAAAATAACTGTCTCATTTTAAGGCGTATTGACTAAAATAAAGCAAAGGGCTAGCCGATAATAACTATAGATGAAACAGAAACCAGTCTTAATATCAGAATTAGTGACTCCTAAAGATTTCTTTTCAGAAATGGTAAGCACAGCTATCTCGAAACGAAATCTAAAAGTCTATCCGGCCGTCCAGGATTATTTAGTCAGTCTTTTAGAGCACTACTTAGATGCAAAAAACTTGTTTGATAGTGAGATGACCGAAGAGGGTCTAAAGAAAACTCCCGACACTCTTGCTGAAATGTATTTGCGTGCGTCAAACTCAGAACACACCACCAGAGTCGCTTTACTTAAGAAACTAGGAGATCGTTCATTGTACATCAGTGGATTTTTTGCGGATTCATTGCAACGAAAAATTGTAGATGTCGATTATTATGCAGAAATGGGTGGAGCCGCTTATGGCGCTTTGTCCGAATACACGAAAGAAGATAATTACTCAGCTATATTCAAAGTTTTTTCATCCCGATTTTTAGAGTTTGTAGAAGTCCTGAATATCATCAGCGAAGAGTCTTTCATAAAAAGTGATCAAAGCATCCTTAGATTATATGACAAATACATGAGAACGGGCTCGGAATTAGCTAAAGAGAAGCTGATTGAAATGGGTGTTATTACCCTTCCCTTAGAAAATGCCAAATTAATCAAACAAAACTAATTTTTCCATGACGTTTTAAATTTAGATCGTTAAAATTAGGCCATGTTTAATTTAGGCATGACTGAAATGATTTTTATCGCGATTTTGGCCCTTATCCTTATAGGACCAAAACAACTTCCCGAAGTGGCCAGGACTTTGGGTCGATTTTTGAATGACCTAAGAAGAGCTTCAACTGGATTGATGACAGATATTAAAGATGGCGTAAAAACCGATGTGGGCTTGGATAAGACAGTTAAAGATCTCAAAAAAAAATTAGCTGATCCAATGAATTTTAATCCTGTGCATACAGGAATCAAACCAGAGCAAACGATTCACACTCTTCCTGAAGCAACAGTAAAGCCACCGCCAGTTCAAAAAATTGAACCAGAACAAATGACGTT
>JAYSSX010000181.1:0-7615 GCA_043720315.1 Pseudobdellovibrionaceae bacterium
CCAGGTGCCGCCTTTTTAGCAGCAGCTGGCGATCGATTACCATCTTCCGTTTGAGTTCCTGGAGCCGGAATTGTAAATAAAGCCTCGGCTGCAAAAACCAGTTTAGCTGAAGTGAATAAGTAAATGACTAGAAATGCTAACATTGTATTTCTCATCTGTATTTAACCTCAGGAAAAAAGAAACTGGCGCCAACAGACAGCAACAGATTATTAAAGCTTTGCGGACTAGGATTTGTATTCGTTGAATCCGCCGTAGGTTTTCCACTGTACGTATTCCAACTGACATCCCACCTTAAGCCCATCGATTTTGATAATGAAAAAATCTGGCCTGTTCCAAAATGCATGGTTCCACCGACAGTCCCACTTTCAGGAGTCGTTGAACCACCACCAAAGGCAAAGTACATATCAAAAGGAACAATTCGTTTGTTAAACAAAGACATTTTGCCGTAGATAGGTGACCACAATACGTCAGCACCAAAATAACTTTTCGGAGTTAAAAGCGCACTTGTCTGAACCCCATTATTATCGTGAAGATCTTTGATACTTTGTTTCTGCGAAGTTGACAGCATCATTGCTGTTAATTCAACTCCCCATTGTTCGGTTAAGTGGTAAGCAAATTTTCCGTTAAATCCTAAGCTTAAAAACCAAGGATCATTTGTCATATAGGCTAAACCGCCAAAAACTTGGAAACGTTGCGTTTTAGGCATGAACCTTTTTTGGATAACCGAAACTTCGCTAAATGGTTGAATTTTGCTTAGGCCGGTTAAATTTTCGATCTTCTCTTCTTTTTCTTCAGGAATATTTTTACCTTCGACCTTTCTCTTCTTAAGGGCGCTTTTGTCGATCTCCGCCTCAATAAGATCCATGTTCTGATTCTCCTCTGAAGAAGTCGGCTCGGAAGCATTCGACAGCTCGGGAAGATCATTTGTGTCTTGTGCGAATGTCATTTTCGTAGAAAAAACAATGACAAGACTGCTTGCGAAAAGAATTAAAGATTTGTAACGAAGCGGTTTTATTAACATTCTTGCACCCATACTAGTTCTTCTAAAATATCTAATTTTTTTAATGAGTTGTAGCTGTTCAGGGTAAACTAGACTGGACTCTGGACTTTAGAAAATATTATTGTTTCACTAGGAAGAGGAAATTTTATATCTTGATCTGAAACCTAAGGACCAAAGTATTGAATGCTCTTCCACTGCTGTCAAATGACGTTTTTATAAGGAATTAGAATTTCGAAAAAAATTAAAATAGAAAACTGAAACCAATATCAACGATGGTGCTATAACCCCACTTATCTTCAAATTGCCCAGGACTTAACGTGCCTGAATAATTCGTACTTACAGAGGGAGCACCTGCTGTTTTAGGATCTCCCAAGAAGGGGGATGGAGATTGCGCAAATTGAAACTTAGCATCTACACGTAAAGCTAAATTTTTTGAAAAATAGAACTTCTGACCAACCCCGATATCTAAACCAAGATAATTTTTATGTTCAAACGCTGTCAAACCGCCACCGAAGATGGGATACAGGGAAAGATTTAAAATATTTTTCTTAGTTAAACTGATTTTTCCGTAATAGGTTTTAAGTTCATAATGAACAAATAATGAGTAGTTTTTTTTGGGAGCGCGATTGAAATCTAAATTATAGGCACTTAAACCGTCAGTATATTGTTTATTTAAGCCTGCCATCCATTTAGCATAGTTAACCACGATGGCCGAGTCTTCAGTAAGATGATAACCCACGTTTATTCCCAATTTACTTTGGTTATAAATCGGCTCAGTAAAGTTCCAGCCGAAATATCCGCCTAATTCAACTCTTCCCTTTGTCGCAATATTTCTGTTTTTAATACTATCGGGGCGATCAAATCGAGGGTAAACCGATTCCTGCGCTAATTCTTCTTCCGGAACTTCGACGACTTCAGAGGCAAACGTCTTCTGTGCAACGAATGTACTTACTAATAACGTTAGCAATTTTAAACTTAAACCAAACTTCATAGAACGCCCTTTTCCTTATTTTGCAAAAGCCCCGTACTTGTAGATCAAATTACAAATTTCACGAACGGCTCCAAAGCCACCTTTGTTTTCAGTCACAAAATGAACCATTTCGATCACTTCTTTTTCAGCATCAGCCACAGTTGCGGCGAATTTCACCTTTTCTAAAACCGGAATATCAAAAAAATCATCGCCAACATAACAAATCTCATCGTCGGTCATTCCCGATTCAATTTTTACTTGCTCGTAGGCCGGCAATTTTTCAACTTTGCCTTCGTGGAAATAATGAATACCTAAACGTTTAACTCTGGCGCGAATATCTTCGGCGTTTGAACCGGTAATAACGGCAGTTTTGTACCCAGCCATATGCAAGCGAACGATACCCATACCATCCCTGATATTAAACATCCGTCGCCATTCCCCGCCGGAATCGTAAAATACGCGGCTATCGGTCATGACGCCGTCGACATCTAAAATAAGAAGTTTAACACTGGAAATAATTTTCGGGTTCAATCCCATGAAATCATTTTGCAAATTTAAAATTTCATGAGCAAGAATTAATGTTCGAACGAGATCTTTTAAATCAATAATCCCAAGACCTGCTAGATCAAGGTCTGTAATTTTTTATTTTACTCCGGCTTTGTAGCGTAACAAATCTTGGACGTGAATGATTCCGATTGGTTTCTTGACGTCACTTGCCTCGGTTACAAAAAGCATATTAATGCGAAACTGCTCCATAAGAAATAAAGCCTTTTCCGAACTTTCTTCAGAAATGATTGATTTGGGAACCTTAGAAATCATATCCTTCGCAACGCCTTCTAAAGGACGATCATTGGTTTCTAAACGACGACGAATATCACCATCGGTTATAATTCCTACCAATTCATTTTTTTCATCAATAATTCCAGCTGCACCACGGGTCTCCGCCTGCGACATCTTTGAAAAAACTTTCTTCAGCGGATCATTGACGGAACTTAAAATAAAACCGCCACCTGTATGCATAACATCTTTTACTTTGCTTAATTTAAATCCAAGTCCACCACCGGGGTGTAACTCAGCAAAATCAGTCTCTTTAAACTTTTTAGCATCCATTACTACCATCGCCAAGGCATCACCCATTGCCAAAGTCGCCGTGCTACTGGCCGTCGGAGCAAGCCCTAAGGGACAGGCTTCCTTCGAAATTTTTACATCGATAACCACTGATGAAGCCCTTGCTAAGCCACCGCCCGTGTTACCTGTAATTGCTATTAACGGAATCTTTTTACGATTTAAATAGTTTAATAAAGAAGTCAGCTCAGCCGAATCACCGCCATAACTTAAACCGATAACGACATCTTCTTCTTTAAGCATTCCCAAGTCCCCATGCGAGGCCTCTGAAGGGTGAATATAAAAAGAAGGAGTTCCTGTTGAAGAAAAAGTACTGGATAACTTCTGCGCAATTTGTCCCGATTTTCCAATTCCGAAAAAAATCACTCGCCCTTTACAGGACAGAATTAATTTTGCGGCCTCAGAAAAACTGGGACCAATTTTTTCTTTTAAAGACAAAATTGATTGTGCTTCAACATCTAAAACTTTTTTTGCCAAATCTAAATTCATTTTAGCTTTCTAAATAGTTATACTTTTGAATCATTTTGGATTGGTTTTTTACCGCCGATAATTCTTTAAATTTAATACTCGATTTTACAAAGTGAGTAAATAAAGGATGCGGCGATAATGGCTTGGATTTAAATTCTGGATGAAATTGGACGCCAATAAACCAAGGATGATCTACTAATTCTATAATTTCCACTAGATCACGTTCTCTACAAACACCTACTGCATTCATACCTTTTTTCTCGAAAAGGGCTTTGAACTTATTGTTAAATTCATAACGATGACGATGGCGCTCGCTAATATTGGCTTCTTTATAAATTTGGAATACTTTGCTGTGTGGACTCAAGTGGCAATCAAATGCGCCCAAGCGCATCGTTCCACCTTTTTTCGAAATATTTTTTTGATCGGCCATAACATCGATCACGAAATTAGCATTGCGTTTTAGCTCATCATGCCATTCGCGACTTGTGGCATCTTTGATCCCGCAAACATTTTTTGCAAATTCAATGGCCGCCAATTGCATTCCATAGCAAATTCCAAAAAACGGAACAGATTTTTCACGCGCATACTTAATGGCGCACATTTTACCTTCGACGCCGCGAGGGCCAAATCCCCCGGGCACTAAAATCCCGTTTACCTGAGACAGCACTTGCCCTACATTTTTTTCATTAATTTTTTCTGAATCGACATACACAATTTCAACGTTTGCCAAATTGGCAATTCCACCGTGGATAATACTTTCGTTTAAGGACTTGTATGATTCTTTCAAGTCGACGTATTTACCAACGATAGCAATACGAGTTGTCTTTGTAGGCTTCTTTAAAGTCTTTACAATGTGTTCCCAGCCGCGCAAATTTGGTTTTCCCAGAGGCAATTGCAATCGTTCACAAACGTATTGGTCTAATTTTTCTTTATATAAATTCAAAGGCACTTCGTAGATCGTTGAGGCATCCTGAGCCGCAATTACGTACTCAGACTTCACACTGCAAAATAAGGCAATTTTAGATTTCAATTGATTCTCTAGTGGTTTCTCAGTTCGACAAACTAAGAAGTCAGGCTGAAGACCAATTTGCTGTAAATCTTTGACCGAGTGCTGAGTTGGTTTACTTTTTAACTCCCCGGCGGCTGCAATATAAGGAATATAAGTAACATGAATCAAAACACTATTTTCATAACCTACATCAACACGCATTTGTCGGATGGCCTCTAAGAAAGGCAAACTTTCGATATCGCCAACGGTTCCCCCAATTTCCACTATGGTCACTTCTGAACCTTGGGCGGCTTCGAAAATGCGCGCCTTAATTTCATCTGTGATGTGTGGGATCACCTGAACCGTTCCACCTAAATAATCGCCGCGACGTTCGCGTGAAATAACGGTGTCGTATACCTGACCGGTTGAAACGCTATTCGATCGAGTTAATTTAAGTGAAGTGAATCGTTCATAGTGGCCCAAATCTAAATCAGTTTCAGCGCCGTCTTCGGTAACGTAAACTTCACCATGTTGAAATGGTGACATTGTTCCCGGATCTACATTGATGTAAGGATCAAACTTCATGATCGTTACTTTTTGCCCGCGCGATTCTAGTAATGTTCCCAAACTGGCCGCGGTTAAACCCTTACCAATAGAAGAAACCACACCACCAGTAACAAAAATAAACTTTTGCGTGAAACTTTTTTTAGTGGTTTTTTTGGTTGAAATAATTTTCTTAGAAACCTTTTTCGCGGCCATAGGAGTCCCTCTTTTTAACTACGAGATAAAATCAAGAATTTAACAATTTATCTATTTTGATGAGATCCTCTGGCGTGTCAACTCCCCACCCTGCATCACTGACTTTTACCACTTTAATTTTTGCACCTAGATATAACGCACGCAGCTGTTCTAAGCTTTCGGCTTTTTCTAATTCACAAACAGGAGTGCTGCAAAAGCGTTCTAAAAACTCCTTTTTGTACGCGTATAAACCAATATGTTTGTACGCCAGCTGAGAACCCTTGGAATGTTCTACTCGCGAATAGGGAATCGCAAAACGGCTAAAATAAATAGCATGATTTTTTTGATTTACAATAACCTTAACCGAATTTAAGTTCTCTAGTTCATTAGTTCCTGCCGACATGACCAGCGGCTGTGCCAAGGTCGACATTTCACATTCACTATCTTCAATTAATGATTTAATGAGTAACTCTAAATGCGCATGTTTAAGCAAAGGTTCATCGCCTTGAACGTTGACGGCAATATCAAATGATTCTTTTCGAATGGCTGCCCACATGCGATCCGTCCCTGATGGCAAATTAGGATCAGTCATTACTGCAGTAAAATGATTTTTGGTGACTAAATCATAAATACCCTGGTGATCCGTCGCTATGATGATTTCGCTGACTAAATCGGATTTGCGAACCGCTTCGGCAACCCACAATATCATTTCTTTATGATTAATTTTTGCTAATGGTTTTCCCGGAAATCGAGTGGAACCATACCTAGCTGGAATGACAGCTATGACTTTTTTGCTCATTTTCCACCTATTTAATAAAATTTCTATATAAAAAATCTTCCATTTCATGAACGCCAGTATTTTTTATCGCTGACAAAGGAAATACATATTCGGTTTCGGCGCGCATGATAATTTCATTTCTTTTGGTATCAATCTCGTGCTTCTTTAAGCGATCGGTTTTGGTCAAACCGATAACAAAAGAAAGATCGTGCTTATGGCATAAAGCAGCGAACTCTTCTTCTTCTTCTTGCCAATCTCTTTTGCAATCCATTAATAATAGAACCGCAGCTATGATTTCACGCTCTTTAATATAAGTACTCATCATTTCTTGCCACTGCTCGATTTCAGCTGACGACCGCGAAGCAAATCCATATCCTGGTGAATCAACCATTACGTAGCTTTTTCCTACCTGGAAAAAGTTAAGTAAACTGGTTTTTCCCGGAGTTTGACTGACTTTAGCGACTTGGCTGTGACCCAAAGTATTTATAATAGAAGACTTCCCCGCATTGGAACGACCGCATATCAACAATTCTCTAAATTTATGAATGGGATAGTCTTTCGGGTACACAGCACTCTTGATAAATTTAATGTCTTTTTTATGTGCCATTTTATTTGCCTTACTTTTCCCTATACTAAGACGGAACTTTCCTAAAATTAAGAAAAATTCTGAATTCATTAAACCTAATCCAATATAGCGACTCTGAACGGTCCGCCCTTTGAATTATCCGAAATCAAACAAGGAGAATTTATGTCATTTTATCTTATCAATTGCAACAATCCCCTCGAAAAAATCAAAGTCGAAGACCTAATTACTATTGGTTCCGATGTAGAGTGCGGGGTCCATTGGAGTAGCATCCACCTGAACGATCGCCATTCGAGAATTGAGAAAAAAGAAAACTTTTATTTAGTAAGAGACCTGCGCTCGACATCAGGAACCTGGGTGAACGGAGCTAAAATCAATGAGGCCTATCTGAACGATGGCGACATCCTAGAGTTGGCTGACCGCAGTTACTACTTCAGTGATGAATCTATCGAAAATCGCGAACCCACTCGTCTAAAAAGCAAAAATGAAAACTTAGAAGCTCAGTTCCTAAAACTGAATAGTTTGGCCAAAACCGAATATCCGGTTTTATTACTTGGCCCTTCGGGAACTGGAAAAGAAATCCTAGCTGAAGAAATCCACAAAAATTCCCGCCGTAAACATGGCCCTTTGGTTAAGGTCAACTGCTGCGCCTTAACTGAAACTTTGGTAGAAAGCGAATTGTTCGGTCACATTAAAGGCAGCTTTACAGGTGCTATCGCCGATCGAAAAGGTGCTTTTGAGGCCGCACGTGGCGGGACTTTGTTTTTAGATGAAATGGGTGATCTGCCCTATGGAATTCAAGCAAAATTATTACGAGCCTTAGAAAACAATGAAATTCGACCCGTCGGCAGCGACAAAACCATTCAAACCGACGTCAGAATTGTAGCCGCGACACACCAAAACCTGATCGAAAAAATCATTCAGCAGCAGTTCCGCGCTGACCTGTACTATCGACTTAACGTTAT
>JAYSSX010000182.1:0-8150 GCA_043720315.1 Pseudobdellovibrionaceae bacterium
GTCAGTAACTGCCTGCGGCGCCGATAACTATCAAACGGGAAGCTTATATATTTACCAAATTGGAATTTTTCAAGATTAAGGTAAAGCAATCACTTTAAACTCTACAGCGATGGGTGTTGGTAAAGCGCCGACTTCAACTGTAGTACGGGTCGCCTGAATATCTTTAAAATATCTGGCATAGACTTCGTTGTATTTTTTAAAATCATTTTTCATATTAGTTAAAAAAACTTGAACGTCGATAATTTTATCAAAACTAGATCCTGAATCTTCCAAAATAATTTTTACATTTTCAATCACAGAAACAGTTTGAGCTTCGACATCATAACTCAAAATATCGCCACTGGAATCCAACTCAACCCCTGGGATAATTTTCGTTCCCGGTTTGCGTGGACCTACACCTGATAAAAATAAAAAACCACCTGCCTTGCGTGCATGCGGATAGGCCCCTACTGGCTCGGGCGCTCTTGAAGTCTTAATTATATTTTCACTCATTTTATCCCTCTTCGAACCGATGGTTCGACATTTTTTCACAAATTTCAGTTCAGCTACAATCGTAGCAAAAACGAGTCGACGCAGGAAAACTTCATTTATCGAGGCACGAGGAGGGAGCGACTGAGGCGTACGATAAGTACGCCGCAAGAAAGCGGTCCGACGAGCAACGAAGAGAAATCAAGTTTTACAAGTCGACGTCAAAGTACCAGCGGTCGTGGTCAGGGTCCCACTCATCCCAAGTCGGTATATTCTCCAACTGGGATCGCATCTTATCCGGCACCACATTAGGCACTAAAAACGCCTTCTGCCGACGTAAAGGATAGGGATTTCTTAATTCAAAACCCAAAACACCTAATGTCGCCCGTGCAATATACCAAGTCGCCTGCGGATTCCAGCCACTGGCAATTTTGATCACAATACCTAAACCATTTTTATAATCGGGATGATCAATCGCCATTCCCAACAAACCATCAGCGCCTTCTTTGGCGATCACTTTCCCGTTACAAGATTTCATAATCGTTGTGTCCAACCGATTAAATCCGCCAACCAAGTCAGGATATTTAATCATGGAATCCCAAATCCAATCTTCTTTCCTAGTTCTTGCCAAACCGGCATAACATTTGGCCAATTCATTCACAGTCATAGATACGGTAGGTAAACCGTCCCCGTCCCGCGCAATTCGCAAAGGCTTCCAGTCTTTGCCAAGGTATTTACGAACCACATCAATGTAATTCTTAAAAACTTCATGACTGGGCAATGTGTAACCCGTGCGATCCCAACCCATTAGACGGCAACCTTTTAAAATCGCTGCATGATGGCCACTAGAATTATTAAACCAGCGGCGAGGTCTTCGAACTTGACGCCCGAACTGCACTAACGGCAAATCCAATGGAGTTTGCATTAACCCCCATTCACTTTCGTTTAATAAACTTTGCGAGGCCTCAACATGCTCGGCAGATCCATTGTGTGAAGAAACGCTAATTGCCTTTTGTTTGTCATCAGTCGCTTCTTTTAAGACTTCGCTGAATACTTTTACATAAAACAACTTCATCATACTTCGACCATAACAAAGAACATTTCCGCCGAATGAGTGAATCAGTTCATCACCGCTGTACCAAGAAATGGCGCCGTGAATAGTATTTTCACTGACTCCATTACGGCGGTAATCAACTAGCGGTTCCCAGTCAACATCAACGCCGGTAGGAACATTTTTATCTTTTTCGCCAAAAACAGATTTGGGAAAAACTTTAGAGTTTTTAAATTGTGATCCACTCATACTTGCTCTTCGTCTTCTTCGACCATTTGACCAGGATTCAAAGTTTGACTGCTAAGTCCCGCTTGAGACTCCAAAACATTTCGGTCACCCTGAAAGACTTCAGGACTGTCTTCGTCAAATTCCAAATCGCGGGCGGCAAATTCAGTCGGTGTTAAACTAACGACAGCTCCGCCGACTCCGTAAATGGGTTCATAGGCGAATACTTCGCCTTTATAGCGATTGTGTGCACCCATCAAACTACTTAACCACCAAAATGGTTTAAAATTATTTACTTTTTTAACTCGTGCCTCTTTATGAATTTGTCGCGACAACTGCGCCACATCTTCCAGGCGTCCAGCACCTAAAAATTCAAGAATTTTTAAATTCCATTCATTGTCTTTTAACGAATGGATTTTGTCGTCCTTGGGTGCCGTAAAATCTGCATGCAGTCGGTTCGACAAAGTACTCACAATAATGGCCACTGCCGTTTTTCCCTGCTTTTTTAAAACATCTTTTGCGGCCTTGGCCAAAACCACCGTTTCTGCACGGTCTGAATAAATATTGCTGGAAACAATCACCGCTGAAAATTTATTATCGGGATTTACTAATTTCAAAGTGACCACAGATCCCGTATCTACGGGGAACCCGTGATAATTGACTTCTTTCGCCAATAAACCCCGTTCGGTCGCGGCCTTCACATATTCCAAAGCAAACAGACGATCGATTTTAAATTCATAAGGAATACTTCCCAAATCATGAAACTCTTCATCAACATGAATCCATTTCAAAGTTTCTTTGGCCTGAATTTGATGCCCCAAAATACTGGGCCACATCGTTGAATAAATTAAAATCACATCAGGCTTTAAAACTTCTAATTCTTCTTTGATTCGATCAAAAGCTGCACGTAATTTTCCGTAGGACTCATTCGCCTTCGGAGTTAACAGCGGCTGCGGTAATCCGGGAACAACATAACCTTTTAATAAATTCATGTTGGACTCCCTGCTGAAGTTTGCACTTTCGACTGAGTTTGCTGATTGCCAGAAAAAGACGCCCCTACTGGCCATTCTACGACGGCGTTACCTGTCCCGATAACCGTTCCGTAACCGTGTACAATGGCTGGAACTGTTGGAAAATCCAACGCCGACAACATCCAGGTCAGTGATCCCGCATCGGTTTCAGAAACGGCCTGCTCGGTAAAATCAGGCATTAATTCGATAATTTTTTTAGACTGTCCTTTTTTCATCAGATCAATCATTTTCATATCCCATAAATATTGCCCGTGATGATAGATGTGTTCGTGACTCATGTCTTCGGCGATGGGGGGCTCTTTAGTAAAATGACGATGTGACAAAGAATTGCTGGCCAAAATCAAAACTTTTTTACCCGATTTTTCGATCGCACGTTTAGTGACCTGACCCCACTCGATCATTTTTTCTTGCATAACATCAACGTTGTAATAAGAACTTAATGACTGCGTAGAAATACATACTATAGGTTTATCCCAGTTAGGCCGCGCTAAGTGACAAGAAACAATAGTCCCATAATCTACGCGGAAGTCAGGATTTTGCATTAACTTGGTATTTAAGCCAGCAGCTGAAGCTTCAACAAAAATTTCTTTCGCCAATGCCACATCACCTTTCATATCATATTGAAATCTAAACAAGTGCGGAAAAACCGGATCGACTGAAATACTTTTATAATGATCACAGGCCAGAATATGATTGCCAACATAAGTTCTCCAATGCGGAGACATAATAACTATTGTATCGAAGTCGATTTTTTTTAAATTTTGTTCCAATCTTTCGTAAGCCCAACGCAAATTTTCCCAACCACATTCGGCTTTGGGTTCATTTTGGGGAGGATTGGCTGCATAAATTAAATGCGGTGGATGCGGCGCCAACGCAGCAGCAACGATTTTTCCTTTTTCCATTACAGGCCTCCTTGTTTGATACAAATTGTTTTTTTCTCGGTAAAAAAATCAATCGAGCTACGTCCGCCTTCGCGGCCCATACCTGATTGTTTCATCCCACCGAAGGGCACACGTAAATCGCGTTCTAACCAAGTGTTGTACCAAATGGTTCCGGCTTTTATTTTTTTACTAGTTAGTTGCTGGGTAATCATGCTGGTTGTCCAAACACTTGCCGACAATCCATATTTAACTCCGTTGGCTTTCTCAATCGCCTCTTCCACTGTTTTGAAAGGTGCTATTGAAGCCACAGGTCCAAAAATTTCTTCTTGCATACAAATGGACTGCTCATCCAAACCTTCAATAATCGTTGGACTAATAAAATAGCCGTCTTTGAACCCCTCTTGCTGCAAAATCGCAGGCGCTTCGGCACCGGTTAAAAATTTGCCACCGTCTTTTTTGGCTTGCGCCAACATAGAAGTTATTTTTTCAAAATGGGGTTTGCTTACAACAGGCCCCATAAAAGTAGCTTCAGCTGCAGGGTCGCCTACTTTTAAGGCCTTCACCTTGGCTACTAATTTTTCTTTAAACTCTTCGTAGATTTTTTCTTCCACATAAATGCGGGAACCACAGAGACAAATTTCACCCTGATTTAAAAAGGCAGAACGAATCACGCCATCTACCGTCTTGTCCATTTCACAATCGGCAAAAACCAAAGTGGGATTTTTTCCACCCAATTCCAAACTGACTTTTTTAAATCCTTCAGCCGCTGCTGCCAAAACTGATTTTCCGGTTTTAGTTCCGCCGGTAAATGAAATTAAGGAAACATCTTGATGTTCGGTCAAGGCCGAGCCAGCCTTGGGTCCAAAACCATAAACAACATTAATAACCCCTTTAGGGAAATTTATTTTTTTCAAAATTTTAGTTAACATAAAGGCCGTCATCGGCGTGATTTCTGAAGGTTTTGCCACGCAGGTATTCCCAGTTGCAATTGCCGGCGCAATTTTCCAACTTAACAAATACAGAGGCAAATTCCACGGTGAAATCAATGCCGCCACGCCCACAGGTTCGTATTCGACATAACTGTTTAAACTGCCTTCTTGATAATACTCATGAGTGTGTTGCCGGATCTCGCGTGCGAAAACACGAAAATTTTCAACAGCGCGAAACATATCTAAACGTTTTGCTGAAAGGTAGGTTTTACCTTGGTCAACCGATTCGGCCCTAGCTAGCGCATCAGATTCCTCGGCAATCGCATCAGCAAGTTTGTTAATCCAGTCGGCTCGCTCTACCGTGGAATAGGATGACCACTTCGGAAAGGCGGCCTTCGCCGCCGCTACGGCACTGTCGACATCTTCTTTTTGGCTGTCAGGAAGAACCGAATAAACCTTACCAGTGGTTGGATTGTAATTATCAATCCAAGTTTTAGAATAAGGTTCGCAAAATTCGCCGTTGATATAATTAAGAATCTTTTCCATTTCTACACCACTTTTTCAAAAAAAGAGCGCATCGATTTTTTAATACCTTCGTTGTTATGATTGTTAAAATCAAACCACAACATCAATCGATCGTCTTTATGATATTTTTTCTGTACCAGTTCTTTTACTTCGTAAATATTTCCCGCAATTGTATTTCCAACCGCCTGTTCGACCTTTTTAGGGTCCAGAGTTCCTTCCATCGCTTTCCAGTAATTAACCCAGGCAACCTCGGCCTGCTTTTTGGCGATAGCACTGTTTTCTTTGTCGGTTTTAGAAGATTCGTCGGACAAAAACACCATCGCTGTTCTTGGCATTAAATCCCGGCGCCATGGACCACCGTCAGCATGATAGGCTCCTGCCATTCGAGCATGCGTTTCTTCAATAATTTTTTCTGGAGTGATGGATAAATTAAAAACTCCACATGGCAAAATTTCGTTGGCTAGAATTTGGGCTTCGGGATCATGACTGCCTAAAGTTAGACGTAAGTTCTTTAAAGAGTTTTCAAAGGGGATGACTCCAACTTTTTCAAAGTTCCAATGCGATTCCAAGGCTACTCTTTGTCGACCGGCACCCGTGGTCGACCCTTGAGCTCCACTTGGACCAGTCATTTCGTGCACTCTCCCCTGCGGTCCGGCGATTCCAACTATCTTGTCAAATTGGGAAGGATCGCGAAAATCGCTTTTCTCAAGATAAAAAGTTCGTAAGTCGCGACTGGAAAGGTGTTCGCCTTTTAACAATCTTAAAAAGATCTCTACCGCCTGAATGAAATATTTATTTTTGATGACATCCCAACCAGCTTTTTCCAATTCAGTTTTTGGGTAGTATCCGTAAGGGCGATTCGAAAAAGGAAATCTTCCTGCTGCAAAACCTAAATCCAATTTTCGATTTTCATTTTCATTCAGGTCATGCAAAGTCAAAAAAGTCCTTACGGCTTCAGCATGAGCGATAGGGCCACCGTTGCAAATAATATTGCGAATGGCAGAACCTATGTTTATTCTTTTAGTTTTGGCAAAGGCAACATGGGCCAGCTGTAAGATATCCGTATTTAATCCAATTTCACCAGTAAAATAGGGAATAACCGCTGACGGGTTATCCTTTTGCGTTTGGCAAGATAAATGAGTTTCCGCAACCCAAGCGGTTTCCAGATCTAATTCATCTGCCAATTGAAGTTGCGAAAAGAAATTTTGAAACATGACTTTTTCAGTGGGTTTGTAATTATCAACTTCAGTCTGGCAAATGGATAAGAAAATATCAAACTTCATTACAGACTTTGCGTTCTTCCGCCATCGACTGGCAGATTAATTCCGTTAATATAACTGGCCATATCACTTGCCAGAAAAACAACTCCGGCAGCAACTTCTTCAGGCCGTCCGAATCTTTTCATAGGGATTGATCCCAACCACTCTTTATCAATCTGTTCAGTAGCAATATTTCTTTTTTCAGCCTGCGCCGATTTTAATTGCGACAATCGAGTGGTATCCGTGTATCCCGGCAAAACATTGTTCACCGTAATATTCCATTCGCCCAACTCCAATGCCAACGTTTTTGCCCAGTTTGCCATTGCCGCGCGAATGGTGTTGGAAACTCCTAAATTGGGAATGGGCGCTTTGACCGAAGTTGAAATTATATTTACAATTCTTCCTGATTTTTTCAATTTCATAATTGGCAGCATCCACTGCACTAAAAGTTGCGCCGAAACAATATGTTGTTTGAAGGCCATCTGAAATTCTTCAGCAGTTGCGGTCGCAATCGGTCCACCTTTGGGGCCGCCTGTATTATTAACCAAAATAGTGGGTTGAAATTTTTCTATAAAATTTTTCAACCTTGCCGATTCTTCTGGCTGTTCAATTTTTGTTAAATCGAAATCCAAAAACTGATGACTAGCCGATGCGTTTTCTAGTTGTGAACACACTCGCTGTAAGTTTTCATTATTACGAGCCAAAAGAAGAACTTGCGCACCTGAAGTAGCAAAAAGTTTTGCCGTGGCTTCGCCAATTCCTTGAGATCCCCCACAAACCAGAACTGTTTTTCCATTTAATTTTAACATGCGCCTATATTTACAAAGCCGCTTTCATAAGTCCATCACCGATTACAAGGTGGTATTCAGAGTCAATTTGGCTACGAAATCTTAAATTTATTTTGGTCTGAAATTTGTAGAAAACGCTTCACACAAACAACAAAACCTAAAAGGGGAGACAAAATGAAACTAGTTAATGGTATTTTAACGTCAGTTGCTGCGATCGCGGTAACGGCGGGCTTAGTCGCCTGCGGCGGCGGAGGAGGCGGCGGACCTAAACTTTCTGACGCGGAGTTTAATTCAAAAGCAACTGAGTTCGTAAAGAACAAATCCAAAGAGTTGAATGTGGAATTAACAATCGCAAAAAGTTCGACCAAACAACAAGACTACGTTGTTGTTTACAATCCAAAAGTAGATCGCTACCAGGTTTACAACGTTGTAAATAATGACTTCACAGTTGTTGGTTACAATGGTTCAGACTCTGAAGTTGTATCTGTTAGCCAAGGATCCTATGTAACTCGCAATGGTGATCAATATTACCTATATGAAACAGTTACCGAACAGGTTTGGAGTGATTTTTGGGATGAGTGGCAAGACGTAGACACCAACTACAAAGTCACTTTTGAAGAGACTTCTGCTTCAGCAAAAGATTTAGAGGCATTATATGCACAATCTGAAGACATCATTCTTGGTCAAACTTCACAAAACGTTCAAGCTGCCTTTGGCCTCAGCGAAGAACGAAGTATGGATGTGGCTCGTTTGATGACTCAATTAAGTCAGTACAAGAACAAAAGCATGACGACTTCCGAGTTAGACATGTTCTCAAAAGAACTTTTAAATGTATCTTACAACGAATGGAAAGCTGCTAACCAGGCTCCTCATTCAGTAAACACTGATGCTTTGATCGAACGCGCAGCACGCGCTAACGAAATCAGCAACGAACACATGAAATCGATCATTCAGGATCTTTTTTAAACCGCACAATCTATTTGCTGAAGTGAC
>JAYSSX010000183.1:0-3564 GCA_043720315.1 Pseudobdellovibrionaceae bacterium
TCCCTCAACTTTTCAAATTGAATGAGTTTATCACCTTTAGCCATGCCGGCATTTAATCAATGTTTGCGGGTTTTAGCAACGTTTTCAAATACAGCGAACCTATGCCGCTTCGCTGTGGTTTGTAGTGATTTTTAATTTGGAAGTTTTCCGCTGACGTAGCCACCACGAATAGGAGCTCTGTCGCCGCTAATTCCACCAGCAGCCTTCGGATAATCGATTCTTTGATGATAAATTCCCAACAGGATTCGAATAAAAGCATTTTCGACTTTGGAAAGATCTTTTAATGTTAGGCTGCAATCATCCAACTGACCCTCCATAAATTTTCTTTGCACGATGCTACGAACGATATTCTGCAATCTTGCCGGAGTTGGCTCGTCTAAGGAACGTGCTGCTGCTTCAA
This sequence comes from Pseudobdellovibrionaceae bacterium, assembly GCA_043720315.1. GTDB lineage: Bacteria > Bdellovibrionota > Bdellovibrionia > Bdellovibrionales > Bdellovibrionaceae > JAYSSX01. The sequence continues at coordinate 401 of JAYSSX010000183.1, forward strand.
TGCTGTCGGCCAGCATGCACAATGCGGCTTCCCGAAATTGTGGTCTCGGCCCCGGATAACGAAATTCTTCTTCAGAAACTTCACCTTCTCCATCACCTTTTAAATCCAAGGCTTTGTTATAAAAAAAGGCTATCAGCGTTGTTCCATGATGCTGAATAATTCCATCGATAATTGGCTTCCCTAGCTTGTAAGACATGCCCAATTCAACGCCATCTTTAACATGCGCAATCAATAAAGTTTTGCTCATATAAGGAGAGATATGGTCATGCGGATTGTGGCCCGGTTTCTGATTTTCAATAAAGTAGTTCGAGTGCTCCATTTTCCCGATGTCATGATAATAACACATGACCTTTGCTAATAATGGATTTGCGGTGATTTCTTCGGCGGCGGCCTCAACCATACTACCCACTAACATCGAGTGATGGTAAGTGCCCGGAGCCTTTACAATCATCTCTTTTAACAGCGGATGATTTAAATTGCTTAACTCTAACAATCGAACGTCAGTGGTATAATTAAATATGGATTCAAGCAGCGGAATGACAATCATCGTAATGAAAGACGAGAATATTCCAGCCATAAAACCCGCAGGTACGGCCACAAAAAGTTCCTTACTAAAAGAATCATGATCCAATTTGGAAAGAATAACGACTAAACCGATGACTAGCGCATTTACAATTCCGGTACGAAACCCTGCCCAGTAAATATCATTTCGAGTTTTACACGAATAAACACCTCTGGCTGCGGCAATACCTCCGACGAAAACCACCAACATAGTCGCAAAATTCATTTCCGTAAGAACTCCGCAAACTAAGGCCATAAACGCCGTAAACAACCAAACCACTTCGCCCGACTGAATCAGTAGTCCCACTAGCATAGGACCTGCCGCAAAAGGCGCCGAATAAAGAAAAAAGGCAGCTGGAATCATCGCGCCAAATTTTACAATTAACGTGGCCTCTATACTAAAAAGATAAATCTTAGCTAAAATAACCGTTCCTAACGTCACTATTCCCATTACAAAAATGTCTTTGGTTTCAACCCGAACCCGGCGAGCAAATCGCTTTAGGTATTGGAAAAACACGATAATGATAAACAAAAACAAAAACGCGATGGCTACCATCATAATATCTTGGCGGCGATCAGATTTTAAAACCTGAATTTCTTTTAAGATCGCCATATGAATCGGTTGAATAACGGTTCCTGCGGGAATAATAGTCTGATTTTTCTTTACTGAAATGAGGATAGGAATAATTGCTTCGCGAGCCGTTTGTCTTCTCGAAGCAATTTCTTGTTTATTTAAAGTCAAATTTGGAACTAACAACAACTGCGACAAATGCTGCATGTAGTTTATTTCAAAAGGTTTGGCCTTATCAAATCCCGAAAGGTCCTTTAATTCAAAAGTATCTGCCTGGGAAATATCAATGATATCACCTTTTCGAATACTAAATTCGCGACCGGAATTATTTTTCTGCACAACTCGAGATATAATCATCGACTGTTGCATTGGAATGTATTTGTCAGCACCGTCGGCAATTTTACCTTGTAACCAGACTTCCAAGTTTTTGATAAGAACATTTTCAATTCGAGCAGCAAATTTATTATGAACCAACCACTCGAAAATATGATTGGGAATTTCAGCTGAAAGTTCTTTTTCGAACTCCCCTTTATGAATAATAAAATCTTTGATGACTTCTTCTTTTTCCAAAGCCGATTTTGGCCATTGAGTATTCCGCAACTTTAGTCGCATTAACCGAAAAGATCGATACAAACCATTACTGACTTTGTCGAAAATATTGGGATCATAATCAAAAATAACGGGCACTGACATTTCAGCTTTAACGCGTTTTTCCTCGGTCGTGACCTCGTCCACCATCTCGAAACTGATCGGAGAAATGACATCGAATTTAGTTAATTCACCTAACTTGAAGTTTAGGTCGGAATGAAACTCGAAAGTGATCACGAAAGCCAAAACAATTGAAAAAAGGAAAATAAATGCCAGACGGCGAATTTGAAATTTCTTTTCTAGAATAATAATAAAGCGACCAAACCAAGTTCTTTCCAATCCCAAATGATCAACCCAGTCCAAAAACTTCAGACTGTGGTCTTCATAGTTGTGACGCCAGTGCGCCGGTTTCTTGTGTGGTTCTTTCTTCATCAACTTCTTTTCGGCTTTTTAGTTGCGAAAATCAGATCCAGCACGTTAAATTTGGACCATGAAAACACAACAAAATTCAGATCAAATTCTATTAGAGTTTAAGGCTTTAGTCCAGATCGTTCAGAAATTGCGTGGACCAAACGGTTGCCCTTGGGACAAAGAGCAAACGCAAAAAAGCCTGATTCCTTTTGCCGTCGAAGAAGCTTACGAATTGGCAGAAGCTATTCAAAAACAAGATCAAAAAGATATCAGTGAAGAATTAGGTGATTACCTGTTTCAAGTGGTGCTTCAAGCGCAAGTTGCTGAAGATGAAAAGCACTTTGATTTGCTTGAAGTTATTCAAAAGATAAATCGAAAAATGATTTATCGACATCCTCATGTGTTTAGTAATGAAAAAGCGGGAAGTATCGAAGATATCTGGAAAAAATGGGAACAACTCAAGGACGACGAGTCCCCGCGAGCTAAGCCCCTTTTTAATCTTCCCAAAGGATTACCTGCCCTTTCAGGCGCTAATAAAATTGGAGTCAAAAGTCGAAACTATGGATTTGACTGGAAAAACAAAATCAATGTCTTAGCTAAAATAGATGAAGAAGTGAATGAACTTAAGCAAGCACTAATGGAAAATGATCCGAAAGAAATCGAACACGAGATCGGCGATGTTTTATTTTCGGTGGCGCAACTAGCAAGGCATTGTGATATCAATCCAGAAACGGCATTGAACTTAACGAATCAAAGGTTTCAAAATCGCTTTAATAAAATGCTTCAGATTTCTCAACTGGATAAATCTAGGTGGAAAGATTTGCCCGACGAAACCAAAGAGTCCCTATGGCAACAAGCCAAGGACTCTGAAAAATAAAATCAGTGACTAAATTAAAACTCAGATTATCATGGTAAGTATGCAAATTGACAAATGGATTCAATACATAGGCGCCCCTATTTTGGTCTTGGATTTTATCGATTATAAAATCCAGAACATCAATGAATCTGCTGAAACCATTACTGGCTTTAACAA
>JAYSSX010000184.1:0-2198 GCA_043720315.1 Pseudobdellovibrionaceae bacterium
TTAAGGCGCCCTTGAAATTAGGAGTTCCTTCTTTTTGTAAAGCCTCTTGTAGGGGATTAGTATGAACAAACAAGGCTAAACTTTTAATGTTTTCAGCAATTTTCAAAATTTCTTTTGGTCTATACTGTAGTAATTGAGTGATTCCAATATTGCTGACTAATTTAAGTTTTGGATTTTGTGCAGTGATCAGCTTCCACTCTTTTTGAGCTTCAACCGAATCCAACTCTTTGCGCTGGGATCCGGTTCCTAATAGCCAGTTTTTGCTAGCACACATCTCAGCCAATTTGGAGTTGATGTAGAAAGAATTATCGTAACCACCCGTCATTGAACTTACAAAAATAGGAGAGTTAAATCGATGGCCAAAAACTTTTTTAGTGATGTTGACATCATTGAAGCTGATGTCAGGCAAAGCCTCATGAATGAGGCGGACTTCATCTAGTCCATTGGATACAGAGGCCTGAGCCTCGGGCATAAGCGCAATTCGAACATGGTCTTTTTTTCTAATTTCGAACTGCGCATCGGTTTCCATAAACCCTACTATTGAATAGCGTGCTTACATAAACTTGAAAATGCTGAGCTATCGCTGATAGCCATATCAGAAAGAATTTTACGATCCAAAGTGATCCCTGCTTTGGCCAATCCACCGATTAGACGAGAGTAAGTCGTTCCATTCAAACGAGCTGCCGCATTGATACGTTGATTCCATAATGCGCGGAATTCGCGCTTTTTCATTTTTCTGTGTGCATAAGCGTAGGCCAATGCATGATCGTTTTTTTCAACGGCATGAATGTAACTACGAGAACCAGCTGAATAATAACCTTTGGTTCTTTTTAAAACTTTTTTGTGACGACGACGATTTGTAAATCCACCTTTAACGCGCATATATTTCTCCTATTAAAAAACCAGGCAACGACGAACTTGTAAAATGTTTGCGTCAGCGACGTAAACAGTATCTCCAAGGTGTCTTTTTCGTTTAGATTTCATGTGTGAATTTAAGTGGCGCATTCCAGTTTGTTTGCGCTTTACTTTTCCACTAGGCAATAGGCGATAGCGTTTTTTAGCCCCTGAATGGGTCTTCATCTTTGGCATTTAAATTTCCTTTCCAATATCGGCGTCTTAGCACAATTACTAAGCACTTTACGGCCTCTACTAGCGATTCCAAGAGGTAATTGTTTTATGTTGCCCTATGGTAAAAATCAAGGGTTTTATGTAATATATTTCTGTAAATCAAAGCAACAACCTCGTTTCGATTATTGATCAAAACCTCCTCTATTTAACTACTTAAGCCTTGAATCAAGTTCAGGCATCATTGAAATTATACAATGTCGGATGGACTCGGGCCGCCCGATTCAGTATATTGCAGGATTCAGGGGGCCAAATGAACGCAAAAACTCGATCCATTTCAGTCAACCTTGTTCTTGTTTTGACGGTAGGTTTGGCTATCGCAGGTTGTGGCAAAAATGGCGACAATGAAGGTAACAATACTGGCAAAAACCTGACTTTTTCTGAATCCACGGCTGAAGGAAGAATTGCTAATATGGCATGGAAGTATCGCTCGGGCCGAGCTAATATCGAAAACGATTTTGATGGCAATCCCATCATTTCTTTTAAGCTATATAGTTTTGAGTTTACTAATCCTTGTAATGCTACCGTCGATGGTGACTTCATTTTGGGAAGTGCACCTAACAAAGTGGGCGAATTCTATTATCAACCTGTGATCACCCCTAAAGTAGACAAGGGAACCACTCTTACGTTTTTAACTTCATCGGATAATAGCTTGATGAACTTGGTTGCCGATGAAGCTAAAGTTCGCATTGACAGGATTGAATGTGCAACTCCCGGTGATATTGCCACATGCACTAAGGTTGTTGGCGCAATCACAGGGTATCATGACAGCGCGAAGTATGGAAACAGCGCAATTTCAGGAACTTTTGAAATTCCTATTTGCGCCTCTCCGTTTTAGTTTTCTTTTTTTGCGTAACCCATATAGGACAGCATTAAACTGCTGACCAATTCAAACTTCAATGACTTTGGAACAACACCCGTAAACAGGTTTCGGATCGGAACAGTCGAAAAAATGGGCTTTATGCCAATCATCTCTTGGACTTCCATTTTACCACGTAGGCAATAATTTTTAATTTCTTTAGGGGTAATAAATAATCGTAAAATGTGCATATTTTTAGGTGTGTTTTTAACAA
>JAYSSX010000185.1:0-1578 GCA_043720315.1 Pseudobdellovibrionaceae bacterium
TCGATATGAGTTGCCGACTTCTTGATCAAAACGATGGTTTTTTTCATCTCTTTATCGAACTCACCTTGAGCTGAATTCAAAGTTTTAACCAGATCGTGATACTTATCTTCTGCTTGTTTGATGCTGGCTTGAGCTTGAGGTTTGATCATTTTATTGATTTTTTGAACCTCAGATTTAATTTTATTAAATTCATCTTTTAGAACTTCAACACCTTTGGGGCCGCGTAACTCTTGGATCAATTTTTTAACATTTAATTGGTAAGACATTTAGGTCTCCTTTTTCAGCAATCAATATAGCAAAAAAATGGCAAACAAGAATTAAATAATGAGTTTCGATGTAAAATTTATTTTTTCCCGCCAAAATTTGGCTTTGCGATACTACGCTTTACGGCACAAGCTCAGTCGAGCTTCGCATCCTACCTGCGGCCTAGAGTGAAAACTCGAAGTCTTTGACCAAAGCCCCAGGAATTAATCTTCCGCCAATAGAGCGAAAGAAATAGGTATCCGTGTTAGGATCTAAGACCTGCTGTTCGGTTAAGTTAATTAAACGATCACCTAATAAGTTGTAAAGACTCATATCAAAACGCATGTCTTCTATAGGGGCGATGATTTTTCCATCTTCTACCCACAGACAAGCATATCGAGTCATCCCCGTAATTCGGGCGTTTGTGATGTCACTCCAGTTAATATAATGCAAATTACTAATAAAAATTCCAGTTCCCAACTGCTTTAAAGTTTCAGATTGCGGTAGAGTACCGCCTTCAATTTCCGGAGAACGCAGAAATTCCCCACCCCAGCCGCCGACTTCAGCGCCGTTAGATTTATCGCCATATTCTTTTTCAGACCGGGCACTGATTAAAAGATTTTCAATTTTTCCATTCTGAATAACGGACATTGTCGGTGCCGCAACTTCACCAAAACTGTTGAACGCAGGAACGGAACCCGAAGAAAAATTTTCTTTCAAAGTAAATAACGGAGAAAGTTTTTCTTCATTTTTGATTAATTTAGAAAAGGCACTAAGTCCTTTTTTAAAACTACTCAAACTTAAAGTTCCACCCCAAGAAAAAACACCCATCACTTCGGCCACAGCAGCCGGTGCTAAGTAGGCTTTGTACTTGCCAGGTTTTAACGTGATGTTTTTATTTTTCAAGGCGGGAAGGATACTTTTTGAGAACTCTAGATTTTCTTGCAGGCCTTTTGGATCCCAGTCTGTTCCGGAAAAAGATCCTTTTACGGCCTTGTTTTTTCCGTCCAGATTGACGGCATAAATCGAATAGTCTAAAAAATAGGATTCAGTCGAAAACCAATGTCTTAATTTTTTAGAATTAACATAAGCTTTCAAGTGGGGACCCATTGCAAACAGTCCAGCAAAGTCTTCTTTTCCAACTAGTTCAGTAACCAAAGATAAGACTTGTGAAACTTGGGGCATTTGACCAAACGTTTTTTGATCACTGTTTATTCCATTAGGAACTGCAGTTACCAAAGGATCTTCGGGCAAAGATTCGCATTCGTCGCGCAACCGAAGCAAATGCTGTTTGCCAAAATCAAGGTCATGCTTAATATTTCCGGTAAATACGAT
>JAYSSX010000186.1:0-3668 GCA_043720315.1 Pseudobdellovibrionaceae bacterium
CTGCAATCTTGTCAATGGTGCGACAGGATGCTACCTTTGGAAAAGCACCGTAGATGAAAGCGATTATTTTCGAATTCGAGTTGGTGTAAAAGATAAGAACGATCAGATAACCTATGTCACTGCTTTGCCATTGAATTCAAAAAGTTTTAATCAAGTTGCCGGAAATACAGATCCAGGATTGGGTGGTTCAGCTTCGGCAGCCATCTTCTTTAACTACAATTCAAGTTCCTATTTTCAAGCTGATCCTCAGTCTCTTGTTATTACAAATTCAGGCAATATTATCTTTCGTGATATTAAGCGTGGAATAATCCTTGTCCAGCCAGAGAATGGGATTCAACAGGTCCTCGTGCCGCTTAAGGAAGGAATAGAAAGGAATGGATCCTTACCGCAAGCCACCTTGTCATATCCTTTCGCAAAAATTGCATTGGATTACCAAGACCGTATTGTTGTAAGCGATCTCCATTCAGTTCGGATCATTGATTTAGAAAAACAAACGATAGAGCCGGTCATTGGTGGCGGAGTTAATTCGGTATTGGAGAATGACGTTACTGCATTCGATTTTAAGTATGAAAATTGTTATAACGACTGTCCAATTATTCCTCTGCCAAACGGGGATTTATTTTTTATGACTGCGCGTGATTTAAATACTACATCGGGCGGGGCTGGTTTAAGACTTTATAAATCAAAAGACACAAAAATTTCAAAATTTATACCGACAGGTTTGGAGTCGGCAGAGTATCCAACATGGAATATCAATAGTACCGAGAATTTTTTAAATAATGCAGTGATTGAATTTGACCCTAATACTTCTGAAATTCGTAGGTCTATTGTGAATATGCAACATCCGGTTGTTGGTGGTCGCATCGACGCGTATTCCACTATTGATTTCAAAACAATGAAATCTTTTACAATGGATAAACAAATTCCTAATGCCTTTAACCATGGTTACGACTCGGTCAATTTCCTAACTGATCGTGTTGGAGAAATTTATGCCTTTTCGCGACTGGAAGGGTTTCTTAAAAAATACAACAAAAACGCTAATTCTTGGGAGCCTATTTTGGGTACAGGTATTTTTGGTCAGTGCGAAGATGGAACGCTTGCCAATGAATGTAATGTGGACCTGCAATCGGTCTTTGTCGGATTGCAGGAACAGATTTATTTTGCCGATCGCGGTAGAATTCGAACGATCACAGCGGACAATAAAGTAATCACAATTGTCGGCCAGTCATTTAGTTTTGGCGATTCGGGATTGGCAACCTCGGCAAGGTTTGGAATGATTAAATATTTTGACCAAACGAAAAATGGAAAAGTAACTTTGTTAGATAGCGCAGAAGTACGTTTTAGAGATTTTAGTATTGATGGAAAAATTCAAACTATTGCCGGAAATGGAAACGAAGGGTCACCAAACAGTTCGGTGGCGGCTCCGCTGAGTCCTATGCGAATAGGGTATTGGGGCGCTTACTACTCATTTTCGATGAATCGAGATACTGGAGATCTCTTTATTGAAAACAGTACCTTAAATCGACAAAGTGGAAAGTGGAGTCCAATCCTGGGTTTCGACGATGGGGTCAGTTATTTAGATGCCGACGGATTGCCTGGAAAAAGAGTGTTCACTCAATATCCATTCATTCACATGGGTTATGGAAACAGTCAGTTGTTAGCTTCTACGGGGGCATGGGATTCCAGTAATGGTGGATTTTCTTACGGTGCTATGCTGAAATTATTTGATAACACTAACGGAGAATTCCGACAAAAACATTTGGCAGGAAACCGACGAGTAACCGTTGGGAGTTATAGTGCAGATGGCGTTTTGTTGTCCGATGCCGATGTTCCATCGCAGTTTGGCCAATCAAATTTGCCAGCAATCTACAGCAGCGAGAATGACGAATGGTACACGGCGCAACTAGATACAAACAGCATAAAAATACTAAAGGCGGGAATTGATCAGCGAATGAGAACGCTGGTTAATCTACCAAGAAACATTCAAAGTTTTACTTACGTCCTAAGTGCAAGTAACGAACCTGTAATCTATTATTGTTCGGCGGGAAGAATTTATAAATATAATATTATTTCTAAATTAGAAAACGCTTTAGCTTGGCCTACTGAAACGATAAATTGTTTTGGACACTCTTTAGTTTGGAATAAAAAACGAAGCAGCCTACTTTTTAGTTTTACACAAAATTCACTGTCTGCTTTTGGCGAAATTTTTGATAAACCTTAAACGTTTTGCTGGATTTCTCTACTAACCTTGCTACAGAACGACGAGAGGGATGGTCAGCTGGGAAACTCCCTTCGCCGTGGTAAAAGAAATTTCCCGGTAAATATTTAGAATCGCTTTTTCAATAGCTGGAACTCTTCGGCCTTCTTTACTTAATAGTGAATTGGTCAAAAGGCGGGCTTCAGTGACTTTTCCCAGGCGATTTACCCTTAAATAGACACTTAGGGTCCCAAAAACACTAATGCCTTTTTGATCAAAATGAAAAATCAGGTCGTTCGTTCTTTGGTAGGCCTGATTTAATAGACTTTCCGTTTTTTTCGGTGGTAAAAAGCCATTGATGTAAGTTTTGGGTTGGGTAAACCAACCATGAATAACTAATCTTGCTTCGCGCGGATCGTTGGTTCCTTTGACTTCGCTGACACCATGAGGGAAGCGTGGATCAAATACGGTTAGTCGATTAAACTTAACCGGAATCTTTTTTATAAAACTGTCCGATTCGTGGTCTTTTTGCGCAGAAAAGTGATTCCAGTAACTTAAGACTTCAGGTTTTAAAATAAGAGTTTCTCCGCCTTTGAACTTTTTTGCATCAAGGGTCAAAGAATATACAAAGGCCCAAGGTCCATGCGGAACGTCAGAGTGCAATTCTTGTTTGCAACCTTCGACATAAAAACTCATCCACGGTGGAGTAATATCCCAGCAGCCTAAATGGCGTCTACCCCATTGGACCAAGTGCTTATGAAAGCTCATGTAAGTACTTTTAGGAAAGTATTGGTAAGCCGGCGTCCGTACTAAAGTATATTGGTTGGGAACATGCCAATAGTCCCATTGAAAGCGCTGGATATGGGTTTGCCTTGGGTCGGCAAAGTTTTTATCAAAAATGGTTCGCAGTTTCTCGGCAAATGGACTAAACTGATCAACGATAATTTGTGACATAGAAGTACAATATATCCTCTGAGGTTCGTTATGACAAAACAAAAGCATTCTAAAAAAGATCAATCCAAAGATTTGAAAAACCAAGTCGATGACACAGCAGAAGCTAGGTCGGAAGAAGACGTCACTGTTGAGATTGGTGAAGACGTTGCTGACCAGCTGCATTCGCAGCATTCAGCCCACGAGCACAAACAAAATCATCATGGCTCAAGCAGTGAATCCAGCTACACTCGCGAAGATTCGCAGCAGGAAAGGTCGAAAAAGCCTGATTTTGAGTTAAACTTCAAAGGGAGTGAAATATTGCGCGCGCAATTCCCTAAAGCATTCAAAGCTGTCGAAGTCGCGTCAGGCGATTGGATCAACGACGGCGATTTTAAAGAAATTCCTGTTGATAATCCGGCTGCTAAAGAGCTGTTGGCTTTGGGTTTAAAGAAAGCCAAAGATACCGAGCAGAAAATCATGCAGTCTAAAGCAGTGGAGCAGGCTACAATAAAGGCTTTTGAAGTGGCCATGAAAGCCA
>JAYSSX010000187.1:0-4327 GCA_043720315.1 Pseudobdellovibrionaceae bacterium
TACTGTTACTGAAAAAGAGTTCTGTTTAAAAACAAATTGGTCAACATGCGCAACCAAAATATTTTTGAGCCCCATATACTGAAGAATCCAGGCCAATCGGAATTCATCGCCTTCCCCTTGCTGACCTTTTCCAACAATTATTAATTTACTGGCAGGCCCAATTCCCATTCGTGCCAACCGACGCGCATGAAAATAGAGATCCTTTTCCAGCAAACCATTAAAGGGTTCTTCCTTCTGTGAAAAGTCTTCATAACGAATCGAAATCGCTTGAGGATAATGACTCAATTCAAAATCAAAAGTACTTCTAGCATCAATAAAAATATATTGATCCGGGTTAGCCTCGATAAAAGCCATTTCATCGGCTTGCGTTTTAGAAACCCCTTCTAACGCCTTGGTAGACGCCTGCGGAGCCGTATCCTCTTTTATTTTTGTCGGCTTCTGAAGGCAACCAACGAATAATAAACTAAATAAAAAAAGGGAAAGGATTTTTTCCTTCATCACTTATTTATTTTCATTGTTGGGAATAAAATAATATCGCGAATACTTGCCCTGTCAGTAAGAAGCATTATGATACGCTCCAGTCCAATACCTACTCCGCCCGTTGGGGGCATTCCAGTATCAATAGCGTGCATAAAGTCTTCATCCATAGGTTGAGCTTCTTCGTCCACTAAACGTTTAGCCTCTTGTTCCTTCAACCTTGCCAATTGCTCTTCAGGGTCATTCAACTCGGAATAAGAATTTCCAATTTCCATACAAGCTGCAAACGGTTCGAACCTTTCCACTAACTTATTATTCTCGCGATGAATTTTTGTTAACGGCGAAATTTCTACAGGATGATCCATTACAAAGGTCGGATGCCATAAATGTTCTTCCACTGTTTGTTCAAACAGCTCCATCAACATCTCACCACGAGAACCTTCGGGTTTTCCGGCCTTGTTTAATTCAGCATCTGAACCTAGCTTGCGAATCATATTAAAAAGATCCATATCGGAAATGGAATCAGGATCAACCTTAGCGTATTCGCGGATTCCATCCATTACCGAAAGTCTTCGCCAAGGCGGTGTAAAATCAATTTCTTTACCTTGAAAGTTAAACTTCATCGTTCCACGGGTAATCTTTACCAAGTGACAAATCAACTCTTCAAACTGTTTCATTTGATAGCGGTAATCGGTATATGCTTCGTAGTACTCCAACATAGTAAATTCGGGATTATGAGTTCGATCAATTCCTTCATTACGAAAGTTTTTTCCGATTTCATAAACTTTTTCAAATCCACCCACAATAAGGCGTTTTAAATAAAGTTCTGGTGAAATCTTCATAAACAATTTCATATCTAAGGCCCGATGATGAGTCGAAAATGGATAAGCCGCTGCCCCACCATAGATAGGCTGCAAAACGGGAGTCTCTACTTCTAAAAATCCGCGATCATCTAGGAACCGACGAACCTCACGAATAATTTTTGAACGCATCTCAAAAACTTTTCGAGACTCTTCATCAGAAATAAGATCCAAATGTCGATGGCGATATTTAATTTCCACATCTTGGATGCCGTGAAATTTTTCTGGCAATGGTTCTAAAGTTTTTGTTAAAATCTGAAACGACTTGCAATGTAAAGACAGCTCGCCTTTTTGAGTGCGGAAAATATATCCTTCAACGCCAACGATATCGCCAAGATCTATCAGCTCAAAAGCTTTTCGTTCTTTTTCGGCCAGCTCTTCGGGTTTGATGTAAACCTGCATAGATCCCGTCTGATCTCGAAAATTAAAAAAGCTGGCTTTACCCATTGATCTTAAAGTCATCAGCCGACCTGCCGCTTTGTAGTGCGTATCAGGGCGTTTGTCGCCCGATTGCAAAACCGGACCGTATTCATCATGCAGGTTTTTCGCAGTTGTATTTTTTTCGAACGAATAAGGATAAGGATTAATCCCGGCTTCACGAAGAAGTCCCAGTTTTTTTCTTTTTTCGGCTCGTAAAGGATTGTCTTTTTGATCTATCATTTTATATCCACGTTCCTCATTTAAAATTTACTCATTTTGCACAGCAATTATTCTACTACTTTTGCCCTGCAACTGTCTTACTAACTTTGCCCTGCAAAGATATCCTGCACTTGATTCAGTAACTGAATACTTTCGGCCTTAGGTCTTTGGAAAGCATTGCGTCCCATGATGCTTCCGAAGGCTCCACCCTGTGCCAACTCTTTTACTTCACTAAGAAGATCAGGCGTTGTTTTGGCTTCACCACCACTGAAAATCACAATTCGTTTTCCTGCAAAACAACTTTGCACAACGTTTTTAGTTCTTTGTGCCAAACTATTTACAGTAACCTTGCTAGCTTCATAAGCTTTTTTAGCCGCGTCTTGTTCCAAAAATGCAGTCGGTGGTTTTACTTTGATAATGTGTGCACCCAGTTGTGCCGCGATGTGCGCGGCATAAGCCACTACATCGATTGCGGTTTCGCCGTCTTTAGAAAGTTGTTCACCACGAGGATAAGACCAAATAATAACAGCAAGGCCAGCGGCCTTAGCAAGGCGTGCCGCATGTTGAATTTCTTCATACATTTGTTTTCGTTCGGGCGATCCTGGATAAATAGTAAAACCAATAGCCGAACAACCCAATCGGAGGGCATCATCAACATTCGAAGTTAGTGCTGAAATCGGCGACTTATTAGAAAACAAACTCTCGGAATTATTAATTTTTAAAATCAATGGAATTTCGCCGGCGAAATCTCGGGCGCAGGCTTCCATTGCACCCAGTGGTGCTGCATAAGCATTACATCCGGATTCGATAGCCAATTGAAAATGATAGGCAGGATCAAAACCATCTGGATTTTTAGCAAAACTTCTAACGGGTCCGTGCTCGAAACCTTGATCCACAGGTAAAATGACAAACTTTCCTGTTCCTTTAAGCCGTCCATGATTCATCATCCGCGCAAGATTCGTTAGCACTCCTACATTGTCCGCACCATACCAGCTTAAAATCTCTCTAACTCTTGGTGTCATCTGCTTCGCTCCTTGGCTGTAAAAAATCATTTTTTGCTGGCAATACCTTATTGAATTTTCCGGCTCAAATCAACTGAATCCCGCAGCTCTTCTTTGACTTTGCAACTTGTTAAAGTCATTATCGCTGCATATGAATTTGGATTTTCAAGTTAACATCGAAAAGACCCCCAATCCCGACACATTGAAGTTTCTTTTCAGCGTGAATGGTGCAGATTCCTATCCAGTAATGGATACTTTTGAACCGGTTGAATACACCGATTCTGCCGATGCAGAGGACTCGCCTTTGGCAACAACGCTGTTTGGATTTCCTTGGATGTCGAAAGTTTTCATCGGCCCCCAGTTTATCAGCATTACGAAACAAGATTGGGTCGAGTGGAACATTTTAGAAAAACCTCTCAAAAAGTTAATAGAAAACCATTTTCAGCAAGGCCTACCTTTGTTTGAAAATCCAGAGTTCCAGAAACAAGAAAACGTCTACAATCAAATTTTGGAAACGGACTCCGAAGAAGTGAAATTGATCAAAAAAACTTTAACGAAAGAAATTCGTCCTATGTTAGCCTTAGATGGTGGTGACATTGAATTTCGTAAGTATGAAAATCAAATTTTAATTATTTCGCTGAAAGGTGCCTGCAACGGCTGTCCTAGCTCTAAAGCCACTTTAAAAAACGGAATTGAAGTCCGACTTAAAGAAGTTCTTCCCTCTTTAAACGAAGTTTTGTCGGTTTAAGAATGCCAGTAGCTATCGAAACTCAGCAGTTGTGTCGGAAGTATGTGACCTATGATAAACCAGAAGGTTTTCTAGCTTCGGTCAGTGGACTTTGGAATCGCAAATACACAGAAAAAATCGCTTTAGAGCCAACTACCCTTGGTATTGAATCTGGCCAAATTGTAGGATTAGTTGGTGCTAACGGCGCTGGAAAAACGACTTTGCTAAAGTTGCTTTCTGGACTGATCCATCCGTCGTCGGGCAGTGCTTCCGTTTTAGGATACAACCCTTCTTTGAGACAAAACGATTATCTACGAAGGATCAGTATTTTATTGGGACAAAAAAATCAACTTTGGTGGGATATTCCGGCGTTAGACAGTTTTGCTTTATTGACCGAAATTTATGATATCGACAGGGCAGAGGCGCAAAAACGCGTCAAAGACCTGTCACAAATGTTAGATTGCGAACATGTTTTAAAAACTCAATTACGTCGTTTGTCATTAGGTGAACGAATGAAAATGGAAATGATAGGTGCCCTGCTGCACAAACCCGAAGTTTTGTTCTTAGATGAGCCTACTATAGGTTTAGATATCGTCGCCCAGGCTACGGTTCGAAAATTTTTA
>JAYSSX010000188.1:0-4299 GCA_043720315.1 Pseudobdellovibrionaceae bacterium
CTTTTTCCGCGTAGGTTTTGATAGCTTGCTGAATGGTTTGAGAAATACTTGTAAATTTCACGCCGTATTTAGCTTCACGCTTTTTACCAGACATTACGTTTTTGCTAACTACTGAACAAATCGCATTAAATGGAGGAACCCCATCGCCAGCTTTAAAGTGTAGGAACAATGTTTGTCCCGGCTCTAAATCCGTATTTTCGATAATGATACCAGCACCACCAGAACTTAATTCAATAGATTGGCCACGCCATACTGTCTTATTGTTATGAATAACTAACGAAGCTCCATAAGAAGCACGGGCATGACGACGACGGAAAAACACTTCCGAAACTTCAGCAAGTCCTGACTCTTTTAATGCTTTAATTTTTTCGGCACCAAATTCTGGAACTTCAGAAACACGTTTCCAAGCCGACATTGTATTATTCCAAATAAAATCAAATTCAAAGAGGCTTTTTTCTTGTAACATTTTAACAACGTCTACAAATGAAAAAGGACCGTACTTATTTTCACCTTTTAAGGTAAACCATTCTTTTTCTTTGCTAACGCTTTTCATAGGTTCTGCTTTTTTAACTTGCGAGTGGTTTTTAAACGACTCCGCAAATTGAGCATGTTCCATTAGCAAAACCCAATCATTTTGGCCTTCATCAAATAGATAATCTGTCCAAACGATTTCGTTTACATTAAGTTTTTTAAGTATATCAGCGTGTTCCCACGGGCCCAACTGACGTCCTTCATGTGATATATAGAACTTTTGCATACATACCTCTTACAAAAACTTTTCGGCCTTAAATCAAAGGTACTTAAGGTAAAAAATTAGGTAATTTGACGGTTATTTGTCGAAGAAAGTAACAATAAAAAGACTAACCTTTGGTCAGAAGAAAAAATGTGTTTTTTAAAGTCGCTAGGAATTATTAGGATTTACCTACAGCCCTAGCCCACTCTGGCGTTGGCGGGATGATCTTTCGGTTAATCGTATCAAAAAGAGAAATCGTAAAAACCGCCTCGGCTGCAATTTCACCGTTCTCTTTAACTATGGTTTGTTTGAGGTGACCAATTTTGGTTTCATAATCTATAAGTTCAGTAGTGATTGTAACATGCTCACGTAATTTCAATTCTCGAAGAAATTTCAAATTTACTTCCAAGATGACAGGCCCCTGGCCGATCTTTTTAATGTAGTCCATTCCAAACCCACGACTAGTGATTAATTCCCAGCGGGCTTCCTCAAGAACTTGTAAATAGGCTGCATTATTCATATGGCCAAAGGTATCCAGATGAAATTCGCGAATAACTAAGAGGTATTTGTGGACTTCGCTCATACTACTTTAAGGCCTCGCGAATATGTGCAGAAGCTGTATCCATAAACCATACTACAAAGGCGATAACGATGATGATACAACCCACTTCTGGCCACATAGCTTGCCCAGAATAGTTGATCAGCATAGTACCGATACCACCACCACCGACTAAACCGATAATAGTCGCCATACGAACATTGATATCCCAGCGATCTACAGTAAAGGAAACAAATGGTAAAACGACTTGCGGTACAATGGCATACCAAATGGTTTGTAATTTATTGGCCCCAGTGGACTGAATTCCTTCAATGGGACCTTCATTTACGGTTTCTACGATTTCAGAATATTGCTTGATTAAAGAAGCGATGGAATGAATGAGTAAAGCCATCATCCCCGCAAATGGTCCAATTCCTACCCAAACCGAAAATATGATCGCCCAAATCAGCGCTTCCACCGAACGAATCACATTAATAAAGGTTCTGAAAATAAAATAAATAACAAAAGCCAATGGGTGGCGCATAATATTTTTAGCACAAAAGAAACAAAGTAGAAATGCAATAGGAATGGCAAAGGCCGTTGCTAAAAACGCAATAAAAATAGTGTTGATAATATTCAAAACCGCTTTTGGTAAAATGCTCATGTTAGGGGAAGTTAAATGGTCAAACAAACGAACCGCACCGTTAAAACCCTCTTCGTCCAACAAACCATAAATAGAAAATTTTGTTTGATGCATAGCTAATGACATCGTCACCACAAAAAACATAGTCAGTTGCCAGCCCCAAACAGTTCTGTACCAAGACTGCTCAACGGTTTCTTGGGCCTTCTTATGAGCGGGCTCAAAAATCAGTTCGCCCAAAGTTTTCATTCCATTCGCGTTCACAAAATAACTGAGGGCGACTGAAATCAGCATAAATCCAAGAAAAATATTTACATTTCTACCCAGATTTAGCATTTCGCTATCCGCAGGTCTGATTGCAATAACCAAAGCTACTAATAATAAATAACCAAACATGATCGCATCAAAAATATATCTTTTAACTAAACGTGCATTTAGATTCGCCATAATTCTTCCTTAATTGATGTGAACTTCTTTAGCGCCCTGTCCATAGATTCTTTCAAACCACGCCTCGTCGATATCCTTAGGACTTCCTTCAAATACTATTTCGCCGCCCTTTAAGGCGATCACCCTGGTAGCGTATTGCCTAACCAGACTCAAAAAGTGAAGATTGCAAACAATCGTAATACCTAATTCAGTGTTTACCTTGCGCAAATAATCCATAACCGTATGACAAGTTGCTGGATCTAGAGAGGCCACAGGTTCGTCAGCCAGAAGAATTTCGGGTTCTTGAGTTAAGGCCCGCGCAATGGCCACCCGCTGCTGTTGCCCGCCCGATAGTTGATCGGCCCTGATTTTGGCTTTTTCACCTATGCCGACTAGTTTTAAATATTTCTCGGCCATTGCTTTTTCGGCACTAGAAAATTGGCCCAATAGACTTTTTAAAATTCCCATTTGACCCAATCGGCCCATCAAAACGTTGCTTATAACTGAATGTCTAGGAATCAAATTGAAGTGCTGAAAAATCATTGCTACTTTTTTTCTTAGGAATCGAATATCCACACCTTGGATTTTTGAAACGTCCATTGGTTGCGATTGGGGGTCAGCACTAGTAAAAAGGATTTCTCCACTGCTAGGTTCATGCAATCGATTGATACATCTAAGTAAGGTGGATTTACCTGAACCACTCAACCCAATAATGACCAAAAACTCACCGCGTTTTACATCAAAGGTAACACCTTTAAGTGCTTGAACGCCATTAGGATAGGTTTTTACAAGGTTATTAATTTTTAAAATGGCCTCAGACATATCAACCTCAACAAAAAAAAGGGACAGAGCATTCACACTCTATCCCTAATTAAAACACAAATGGAAATTATTTTTTCATTAAATCAGATGCGTCTTTGCCTAATGTTTTTAACATTGCACGAACAGACTCATAATCAGCATCAGTAGCCGTTTTCAACTCGGTAACGCCATAGATTTTTTCAAAACTAGCTTTACCTTCTGGAGTTTGTACGAAACTCATGAAAGCTTCAATGATTTTAGTTTTCATTTCTTCAGGAAGATCTTTTCTGAAGATGATTGGATCGTTTGGAATTGGCTCAGATAATTCAACAATTTTGATTTTCTTCTCAACATCAGGATATTGAGTTAAAACTAAACGACGAGCATCTTGAATTTTGCCTTCGAATGGAGGTGAATAAAAAGTCGCTCCACCGTCTACTTGACCTTGGTAGATCATAGAAACAACAGAGTCATGTTTCATTGCAAAAACAGTTTCTGCTGGTTCGTAGTTTTTATCTTTTAAAACTTTAAGTGGTAACAAATAGCCTGAAGTGGATGCTGGATCTACGAAAGCGATTTTTTTACCTTTGAAGTCCGCCAAAGTTTTGATTGATCCACCCTCTTTAGCAATGAACTGAGCCTGGTAAGTCGAAGCACCATGTCTTAAAACCGTGATTCTTGCTTCAGCTTGATATTTTTCATGGGCTAAGATGTAACCAAAAGTATTGATAGCAGCTACGTCCGCTTTTTTAGTTCCGAAAGCTTCTACTACCGCGATAAAACTTTGTGGAATTCCCACCTCAAATTTGTACGGAGTTGCTTTTTCTAAGTAGTCTTTGAAGATCTTAGAATTATCTTCGATAACTTTTGCATCAACAGAAGGGACGAAAAACAATTTAATTGGATTTTTTTCTGATCCCAGTTCGCCTTTGTTGCTGGTACAGCTAGATAGTGCAAGTGCTAAAGCGATAAATGTTAACGCTGCAGTCACTTTGAAACCTTTACTCATGAGAGTCTCCTTGAGGAATTATGAAGTGTTTATAGACTGCGAACTTTTAACAAAAATAATTTATAATTCCAAGAAATCTCTTTGATTTTTAGATTCAGTTCTGGCTGAATGGGGTCAGATGACGCAAGATTCAAATAACTCCCATCCTAGCA
>JAYSSX010000189.1:0-11210 GCA_043720315.1 Pseudobdellovibrionaceae bacterium
GCGTGTGGGTTCCCAATCGAAACGGTGTTATTTTAAATATTGCTGCGGCCTTTGCTGACGCGTACGAAGTTGAATATGTCATTCCTGGATTCAATAAAGAAGAAGCAATGACCTTTCCCGATAATTCAAAGGCCTATCTTCATCAACTATCAAAAGCGTTTCAATATTCGACTCAGAATGGGGTGGTCGCTAAGTGTTTTACGATAGATATGAACAAAACGGAAATCGTTAAATGGGGCAAGAAATTGAAAGTCGATTGGAATTTAACTTGGCCCTGTTATTTTTCCGGAAAAAATCGATGTGGACAATGCGAGTCCTGCTTGCGTGCTAAAAATGCTTTCGAAAAAAATGGAACCTTACCTAAAAATTATTTTGCGAGTGTATAATGAAAACTTTGTTTATTGAAAAAGAATTTCTATACGACGGAACCCAATTAACTTCTCTTTTTGCCTATAGGAATTTTGGAGTTCTGGGTAATTCTGTCATTAGCTGGGTCGGAGAATGTTCAGTCAGTTTCGAGCACATGGTTGATTATGAAGATTTCCGTGCCCAAGAAAAAATTTGTGGCAAAAAGATGCTACATTTTATTTTTGAACTGTTTGATAAGGACCTTGCTCATGCAGTTCTATTGCAAAGATTGTTTGCGGCTATTGCTCACTATGAAATGCAGCAGTCTATTTTGTCGTCACAATTTGAACGCGAGGGTGATGATCTGTATTTTAAGGAAGGTAAACTTTCGATCAGTATTGCCTCATCGTCGCCGGTATCTCAGATGATTCATTTTGCCGTAAATATTACGAATCTTGGGACCCCAGTAAAAACCAGCAGTCTTGAAGACTTAAACATTAATCCTAAAGAAATTTCAATGAAGTTAATGGAAAAAGTTTCGCAGGAGTATTTGTCAGTAATTGAAGCGACTCAAAAAGTAAAACCACTGAAATAATTAAACGCGCTCAGTTTTAGTTCCCTTCACTTGATTGTAGGCGTGTGAGCAAAGAAGGCTGGCTATTCTTTTGTATTCACTGAGAAGATCTAAATGAATTGAACTGGTGTTGATCGTTTCTCTGAGGCCGCGGTTGAGTCGTTCAACGTGATGTTCGCGAAAATGCATTTCAATTTTTGCCAGCTCACGCTTCTGCAAAATGGCTTGCTCGCACATTTCTTTGTTATTAAAGGCGTTAATTCCTAACATGGCCACTTTGACGACTTCGGCGTGCATTTGTTGAATTTCCACCCAACCTTCATCTGAAAACTCTAATTTCAGAGCGTTTTTTTTGATCGCGAGAGCTATTAAATTAATATCTATTGAATCGGCCGCTCGTTCTAAATCACTCATGTACATAATGAGGCTCATGATATTTTGGTGGACTGCCGTTGTCGATTTGTTTGCGTGATCTAATAAAAACATTTTGGTTTCTCGATATAAAAAATCAACCTTATTATCGCGATCCTTAATAGATTGAATCAAAGTAGGATTGTCTTTCTCGAATAGTTTTACCGAGTCTGAAATCATACTTAGAACAATGTCTGCGCACCTTTGAATTTCACGTTGAGCATATGAAATGGCGAGAGCCGAAGATTGATAGTTGTTCAAACTTAAAAATTCAGTAGCAAAGATGTCCTTGAGGTTTTTCGGGAAAAGTTTTTCTATCATTGCGGCTGCCTTAGAAATAAATGGAAAAAAGACGGCGGCCGAAATGACGTTAAAGATCAAGTGTCCGTTCGCAATTCCGCGAGTTAAAGTAGGATCAAAGTAGGAGATAATGTCCATCAACAATTGATGGACGGGTGGTATTAGAAAAATCAATACACTAAAAGTTTTATAAAAAAAGTGTGCCCATGCAACTTGTTTACCGATATAGTTGCTTCCGGCCGCGGCGATGAGTGCTGTTGAAGTAGTGCCAATATTGGCGCCGTACACCCAATAAATCGCATCATTTAGCGTGATCACTCCGGCTTGGGCCAAACCCATGGCTAAACCGATTGTCACCGCACTACTTTGAACAAAGGCACAGAAGATCATGGCAATAAGCAAAGATATATAGGGGTTGTCATGGATGCCGCTAAAATAATTTTTAATAAATTCATTTTCAGCATAAAATTGCGATGAATGCGAAATCATTCCCATTCCATAAAGTAGCAATGCAAAACCGATTAAAACTAGCATCGCATTTTTTACTTGCGATTTTTTTGACATAAAATAAATGGCAAAAGAAAAAACAAACAACGGCAAAGCATAGTGGCTTAAGTTAAAACTAATTAACTGTACTGTTAAAGTTGAACCAATTGCGGTTCCTATAATGACACCCATGACCTGCTGCAAGCTGATCACCTGTGCGCTACCCAGTCCCACCAACATAGACGTAACCACTCCGGAACTTTGTAATAACGTCGTTAAGGAAATGCCCACGACAATTGCTAAAAATTGACTGGAAGACAGTTTGTTCATCAGTTGAGTAATGCGGCTGGCAAGAAGTTTCTCTAAAGCTTGGCTAGCTAAAGTCATTCCGTACATAAAGAAAGCAAGTCCACCAAGCAGTATTAGAAACGGAGAAGTATCGTTCATACTAAAATGGTAAACTTAAAAACCCACAAAAGGAAGAGTTTAGTCCGATCTTGCCGACGCCCTTTTCTCGGCATAGGATGGTACCTATGCGTAGGGCTAACCAATCTAAACAACCCCAGTACTTGAAAGTCGTTTGTGGACTATTTACCAATGGGAAACAGATCCTCTTCTTTAAGAAAAAGGAAAACGGTGTCTACGAGTTTCCCGGTGGTAAGGTAGAAAAAAATGAGTCGTTCAAGGCTGCCTTAGTCCGCGAACTGGAAGAAGAACTGGATTATATGGGGTTAGAAAAAATCACCTATTTTACAAGCGTCAGGGGTCTAGTTCGCGACCACAAAATTTTGCTACGTGCTTATAAAGTTCATGGCCTTCCCAAAGAGATAACCTTATACGAACACTCAAAAGTTCAAAAAATGAATTTGACGCTTTCAGCACTGAAGCGGTTTCTAAAAACAAATAAACTGGGAGATTTGGATCACCAGATAATCTTGCGATTAATCTAATAGATAGCCGCGTTCGGCTTTGGTTGGGATTCTACAAAACTCGCGCGTCCCAAACCATTTGTACCTATTTCGTGCTACGGTTTGATAAAAAATATTTCTAAATTTTTCAGGTATGGGCAAAAATAAATAAAGAATTTTAAATAGTGGATGTAGCTCGGCCAAAATAAGAATGATAGCAGTGCTTTCTGTATAAGTTTCGCCATCGCGAAAATAAATCACCGAATCCAAAGTTTCTGTATACTCTCTACGTAATACCTTTTTCGAGGTACTTCCTTGAAGGGGAGCAAAATGAAGTGAATGCCTTTGGTCTAGTCTGATTACGAAATCGACGAAACCGTTACATAAATGGCAAACTCCATCAAAAAAGACAATCCTGTCAGGCTTTTTTTGTAGTATATTTCTTGTCCTATTCTCTTTCATCTTACAAAATAATAACATGGACGTTTCACTGTTTCCATTACCAAATATCGTCTTTTATCCTTCAATGTCTAGGCCGTTTCATATATTTGAACCACGATATATTCAGATGGTGGAAGATTGTGTAAGAACCGGGCAATTTATTGCCATAGGACATGTCGATTCCGATGCGTTCGAAATTGAACCAGTTTTAGGCGAAGAACTTAAAGACATTCATAAAACGGCGGGTTTTGGAAATCCCCTTATTCATGAAAGAAAAAAAGACGGCAGTCTGATAATATTTTTGCACGGTCGTGGAAAACTGATGCTGAAAAAAGTTGTAGATAGAGGAACTCCTTATATCGTTTGCGATGCTGAAGTTGTCATTGAGAATCACGACATAGATGATGCTCACAATAAAAATTTTATGATTTTACAAAAATACTTAATTAAGTGGGTTCGAACTCATATACCTGACCCTAATCACCAGAATTTATTTTTGAAAAACTTAAAATTGCCGGAAGAAGTCATAGGTAATATCGTTTCCTACTCGGTCAGTGACATAGATATTCAGCAGTCCATTTTAGAAATGAACTCAATCAATGAAAAAATCACGTTACTATTTGGCTTGTTTCAAAGTGGAGAATTAATTTAAAACAATCAGACTGTTTATCCAGCGTAAAAACGTGACCCATAAACCGTAAATCAAAGTTAAGTGACCTAGTTTCATTGCTAATGGCGCATGCAAAAATAAAGTCAGTAATCCGGCTGCCACCGTTAAAAAAACTAAAAAAATCAATTGCTGACTACGAATAGCAGCAAACTTCTGTTCCGGCCCCAACTGTAATTGGAACATCCACAGAAAAGCGCTTAAAAGTAAGCCACCTATCAAACCCATGGTGGGATGGATAATTCGCGCTTTGACCAGCCAATGTGATTCAATTAAAAAATCATTTTGTAATGCCATCACTAAAGAGTTTTCGGGAAACAAAGTGTTAGCTAGTGCCGCAATAATTCCAGTTGCGATAATAGAAACCAGTGTGGCGGCAACAGGAAGAATCACTTTTTTGATCGTCCTCTTGAATTGTTCCTTGATAAGATTATTTTTTTGAAAAACTAAATAGGTGCCGCTGTATTCGTACAGAAACAGTAAACTAGCAACCAGGCATAAACTATTGAAGAAATGCAACTCCATTACCACCAGTCGGAATAAACTGGAATTATCAGCCACTAAATCGGCTTTTACTAAGAGAGCTCCCAATAAAGCCTCAGAAATCATAAATATTAAACTGAGGGAAGCTGAAATTTTGATCCTTTGGTAGTTAAAGAGTTTCGTACTAAGAAAAAAAACGTAGACGACAAATAGTCCGAAGAGACCAGATGTAATTCGATGGAACCATTCGACCCATGTTTTTTGATGGGCACCGACAGGGATGGCTTCGCCGTTACAAAGGGGCCAATGATTTCCACATCCATTACCTGACGAAGAAATACGCACCCAGGCGCCCCATAAAATAACAAAAACCGCATAGATTAACATTATCAAGGCCCAGCGTTTTAACTGAGCAATCTTTTGTTGGGGCGAATTCGACTTCGTGTTCATAAGTGTAGTTCTTTTATCTTAAAATTAGAAAAAGTCATCGATATTTCATAATTCACCGCTATAATCTTAAAACATGAAAACAGCGGTATTTTGGTTCCGACGTGATTTACGTATTAAAGATAATGCAGGTTTGTACCACGCTTTGAAGTCGAATGGTTCGGTGTTGCCGGTATTTATTTTTGATACTGATATTTTGAAGCGTTTTTCCGATCCATTGGATAAACGTGTGCTGTTTATTTATCAGCGGCTGCTCCAGTTAAAGGCTGAGTTACAAGAAATTGGCTCAGACTTGTTCGTATACTACGGTCAGCCGGTAAAAATATTAGAATCTCTTATCAAAGAGTTTAAAGTAGCGAGTGTATATTGCAATCATGACTACGAACCTAGTGCTATCCAACGAGATACGGAAATCAGGCAGGTGCTTGATAAAAAAGGAATCGAGTTTGAGTCGTTTAAGGATCACGTTATCTTTGAAAAATATGAAATTCTGACTGATGCCAAAAAGCCATACACCGTATATACGCCTTATAAAAATAAGTGGCTCAAGACCCTTTCTCCCTTTTATTTAAAATCCTATCCTTCGGAAAAATGGACTGTGTCCTTTTTAAAAAAGGTGAAGGCTCCGGAATGGCCGAGCTTAGAATCTATGGGTTATAAGTCTTCGAACTTTAGCTTTCCGCTTACCACTATTAAAAAGAGTATTCTGAAAAATTATGCAAACGACAGGGATTTTCCGGCTTTGAATGGGACTACTTTGTTAGGGATGCATTTGCGTTTTGGAACAGTGAGCATCCGACAATTGGCTACCGTAGCCAAAGATGTATCCGCTGTTTGGCTGTCGGAACTTATATGGCGCGATTTTTTTATACAAATTCTTTTTCATTTTCCCCATGTCGTGACCTCATCTTTCCGCCCGATTTATGATCAAATTGATTGGTCGACCTCTGAATCTGATTTACAGAAGTGGGTTGACGGGCGCACCGGTTACCCGATCGTAGATGCAGGAATGCGAGAATTGAACAGTACTGGACATATGCACAATCGGGTTAGGATGATCGTCGCCAGTTTTTTAACAAAACACCTTCTTATCCATTGGTCTAAAGGGGAAAAGTATTTTTCCGAAAAACTATTAGACTATGATTTGGCTGCCAATAATGGGAATTGGCAATGGGCAGCGGGAAGTGGCTGCGATGCTGCACCTTACTTTAGAATATTTAATCCTTATACTCAGACTGAACGATTCGATCCCGACCTAAAGTATGTAAAAAAATGGGTTCCCGAATTCGGAACTGAAAAGTATACTGCTCCTATGGTAGATCATGAATTTGCTCGCAAACGTGCGCTTACCGAGTTCCAGAAAGTGTTAAGGGCCGAAAAAAAATGAAGATACTTTTGACTGGTGCGACGGGAATGATAGGTAAAGAATTAGGTGCGACTTTGGCTAAACAAGGTCATCAATTGTATGTGGTGACCCGAAATACTAAAAGGGCCAAAGAAGAATTATTTTTTCCCTGCGAATTTATCGAATGTGACCTTACTACGGAAAAGTTTTCTGAAAGGTATTGCACCGACGTAGAAGCTGTTATCCATTTGGCTGGAGACAATATCGGAGATGGCCTTTGGACTGAAAAAAAGAAGAAGTGTATTTACGACTCGCGAATCAACAGCACTGAAAATCTGACAGAAATTTTTAAGAATTCAGACAAATTGAAGGTGTTTATAAATATGTCGGCGGCCGGTTTCTATCCTAGCCAGTCGGAACAGTTGTTAGATGAAAATCAGGATCCCGGAAATGGCTTTCTGTCGCAAGTTTGTAAGGATTGGGAACGTGTCCTTAGCGTAAAAAAAGATAAGGGGTATTTTAAAAATGCGCGAACGGTTTATTTGCGTTCGGCAATGGTTTTAGCGAGGGGGCAGGGGGCCATATCTAAAATAATCCTTCCTTATCTTAGTTATGCAGGAGTTAAAGTAGGGGCTCCCGAACTATGGATGAGCTGGATTCATATTGAAGATTTCATAAATATTATACTTTACTCCCTAAAAAATGAAAATATTTATGGACCTGTTAATTGTGCTTCCCCCGAACAAGTGATGTACAAAGACTTTTACAAAGATATTGAGCATCGATTTTTTACTTTTTTCAAGTTCTGGATTCCTCAGCGGTTGGTCAAGTCAGTTAATAAAAGCATGTTAGAGTTTTTATATTGTTCTCAACGTGTTCAACCCGAAAAGCTGTTGAAAAATGGATTTCGTTTTCGCTTTGACCATTTAAGCAAAGCCTTTGATGACGTTTTTGATTCGCAATCCAAAGGTTGGCGGTATTTCGAAAGAAAACAATTTATTCCACGTCCTGTTGCTGAGTTGTTCGGATTTTTCGCCGATGCCGGCAATTTGGAAAAAATTACCCCGCCTTTTTTAGGTTTTAAGGTGCTTTCCCATTCTACTGAAAAAGTTGAAAAAGGAACTAAAATTGTCTACCGGCTAAAGATTCGCGGAATTCCAGTTAAATGGAAGATGAATATTTCAGAGTGGCAGGCAGGCGTGTTTTTTGTCGACGAGCAAGAGAAAGGCCCTTATAAAACTTGGCACCACACGCGTCGGTTTGAAGATATGGGCGAAGGAACTTTGATGACAGATCAAGTTCGCTACCGAATTCCTTTTCGATTTATTTTTAACCCGATACTGGGAGCTTTTATTAGATCGGAAATTACGAAAATATTTGATTTTAGAAAAAAGATTATCAAGCAGCTATTTGGCTGATTTTTTCGCAATGTAAGCTGCCAACGGATCGGCGATGTTAATTCCCATTTTTCCTTGAACGTATTCAAATCCAGGGAAGCAGTTTATGTCAATGATGACTGCCGAATTGCGGGATACAAAATAGTCTATAGCGCTAAAGTCTAATACGAGTTCTTTTTGCAACCGAACCAGTTCTTGTTGGATTTTTTTCGGCAAAGTAAAGGGCTTTCCGGCTTCTAATTTCTTTTTTTCTTCAATGGTAAGTTGGGAGTAGTTATTTCGACCTTCGTTGAAGTCTTTTTTTATTGTCGTCAGGACTTTTCCTCCCAAAAGATAACTTCGGTACTCTTGGTTTTTAGAAAGGTCATTTTGTAAAATGTGCGGAGTCTGTGAATTGCGCAGAAGATCCACTAAAGATTTAAGATGCGCCGTATTTTGTCCCCATGAAACGCCAAACCCCTGAGATCCAGATAATGATTTTAAGTATTTATATTTACCGAGTCTGTTAAAGTATTCTTTAGCGTCTACTGTAGAAGAAGCAAAAAAATGGTTGGGGATATCAAAAGAATTCTTTTTTAAAAACTGAGCGGCTCGCAACTTGTTGTGGCAAATCTCGATGGCGGATATTGAATTTAAAATAGGCACTTCATCCGTATCGAACTGGCACAAAAGATTTAATCCCATTTGATAGGTCTGCCATCCCATTCTGGGAATAACTATCTGCGGTTTTGTAAGTGATTTTCCGTTGTAATAGTATTGAGATTTTTCGCCACTAAATTCAAAAAAAGAGTCTAAAGGATCGACAATTAAGGTCTGGATTTTAAATTTTTTTAAACTATTTATTAAGCTTTTATTTGAATAAGAATTATAATTAGAGGATAAGATTAGGGCCTTCATATTGGCTCATTTTGAAGGATAGTTTAAACGATGTCAGCATTAAAAATTTCTTTTAAAAATGAAGATTATTTAACTTACGAAAATGGCAAAATAGCAGCCACAGGCTGTCATGACTTTTTAAAAGCAGTGAAGGAAATGATTACGAAAAATGGGGCTGACATTTTAAAATGGTCGGTGATACCCGGAACCGACCACTCGTCATTATTGATTAACGAGCTGATTTTACGAGTTAAAAATCAGTGGAATTACCCTTATAATGATACTGAATTATGTCACTGTCGCGCGGTCCCAACTGAAAAAGTAGATGCTGCAATAGTCTCTGGCGCACACACGACTGAGTCAATCAGCCGGAGAACATCTGCAGGAACAGCTTGCGGAACATGTAGAACAGATACAGTAAAGATTTTAGACTTTCGTTTAAAAGCCAGATGATTATTCAGTTTCGTCTTTAGGTTTTATATCAATTTTTGTTAATTCTTCAAAACTCAAAAATTCGCCGATCGACAAGTAATGCTCTAAAAGGGGCTGCATTTTTTTACGACAAGATCCGCCGCACGGGCCAACGCCTGCGCTGGTGCAGTCGTAGATTTCATTCATCGTTCTACATCCATCAACGATGGCTTTTTCGATTGTTTTTTTGCTGATCAGGTTGCATCGGCAAACAATTTCTTCTTTTTTGTTTTTATGATTACCCATTTAAGATACGGTTTTAAATATTTGCGCCAGCAGCGAACTTAAATCGTCGATCACTTGTTTTTTTAACAAGGTGTAGTCGCCAGTGATCGAGGCCCCTGAGGCGAAGACATGCCCACCGCCACCTAAGCTTTCAGCAACTTCAAGAACTTGGATTTTGCCTTTGCTTCTTAAAGAAAGTTTAAATTTATTGTCGGAGTCTTCACGAAACAAAGCTGCGGCTTCTAAGGTTTCTATGTTCATCAGCATATCGATGACGTCGCGAGAATCATCTGGGTCTAAATTATAATGGAAGAGGTCAGCGTCTTTTAGTTTTAAAACGGCGAGTCGGCCTTCACAGTAATATTCAATCTGGCCAAGGGCTTTAGCTAAAAAAGCCATTTTCTGTACAGTTTGATTTCCGAAGAGGTGGCGGTGAACGTCGTTGATATCAATTTTTTGGTGCAATAGTTCGGCAGCTATTTCGTGGCTTCGGGCTGAGTTTCTGATAAATCGAAAAAGTTGAGTGTCAAAAGCAATGCTGGTGTAAAAGCAGCGACTGATTTCTTTATCTAAAGTGACGCCCAAGTCTTTTACAATATTGAAGGCAATTTCGCCGGTGCTGGCGGCTTTGATGTCGATATAAGATTGAGCCGAAGGTTTTGGGCCACGATTTAGTATAGGATGATGATCAATAAACGCGATTAAATTAGCCTTTGGTTTGATCGCTGTGTAAAGAGGCTCAACCAATCGCTCATCGTTAGTGTCAAAGATGAGAAGTAAATCGATGCTACTAGGTAATTCAGCATTAGTTTCAAAATACTGAATATGTTGATCAGGGTTTAAGAATCGGTATTTGCGTGGAGTTTTGTCGACGTTGATGACTTTTACATTTTTGCCCATTTTTTTAAGGGCATGGTAAACCCCAAGTTCTGCACCCAAACCATCGCCGTCGCACTGTCGATGCGTTGATAAGACAATGTTTTTTGCAGCTTTTATGAGATCTACGATTTTATTCAAAATTCACCTGTTCTATTATCTTAGAAGACATCGTGTTAAGAGTTAAGCCGGCTTTTATATTCTAGATTTTAGGGTATAATGCATAGCAGTATCTGTAATGATTGCGTTTTCTAGGATCTTTGATAATCATTTACAGCCTGTTTTTTAACGGCAATATAACCTTTTAAGGATGTGCTTATGAGCAATACTGGACTAGATAAATCACCAATGACCTTAAAAGGTAAACTTATGTTAGAGTCCGAGCTGAAGAAGCTGATCCATGAGGACCGTCCCTATATTATCAAAGCCATTGAAGAAGCCCGTTCCCACGGAGATATCAGTGAAAATGCCGAATACGATGCAGCCAAGGAACGACAGGCCCTCATTGAAGGTCGAATTGGTGAGATCCAGTCGAAGATTGCGACGGCTGAAGCCGTTGATCCTGCGACGATTCGTTCCGAACGTATTGTTTTTGGAGCGACAGTTACTTTACAGGACTTGGAAGAAGGTTCCGACATTACCTATCAAATCGTTGGATTGGATGAAGCTGACGTTAAAAGTGGCAAAATTTCAATTATGTCTCCTTTTGCGCGCGCCATGATTGGCAAAAAAACAGGCGATATGGTTGTGGTTCAAAGTCCAAAGGGCGAAAAAGAATTTGAAGTTAAAGAATTCAAGTTCGTTTAAATTGTCGCAACGTTCGGGCAAATTAAGACTCCGTCGATAAAAATTCTTGAAAATTTATCGTAGCCTCTCACAATAGACACATGAGCGAAAATAATAAATCCAATGACAGATTCCTTGTTGCCGAGCAGCCCGGATTTTCAACAAGCCT
>JAYSSX010000190.1:0-2043 GCA_043720315.1 Pseudobdellovibrionaceae bacterium
AACTTCCCTTTAACAATAGTAAAGGTCAGCTTGTATTTAATCCCTGCACTCGGAAGTGTACCTTCGACAGGAGAAGTAAATCCATCAATGGCTTTGATGTATTCGGTTTCTAATGTTCCATTATCCATGTTGTTCACTGCAATAGGATACTTTAAAGATAACTGTGCCGCCCGCCAAACTGAATCATAAGGATAAAGATAGATCTTCTGATTAGGATTTTTTGCCACAATCTTTTCAACTATTTTGCTGCGTGGCTTAGAAATTTGGCATGCCGTAAGAAACGTGCATGCCATTATGAAAACTATAAAAATATTTCGATTCAGTATTCTCATCAATTAAAACTCGATAGCACTCTTTGTCGCGTGAGTCGCGGCATCTAAAGTTTGTGGACCTAACAATAAATCCGAACTTACTTCGTTTGTAGTACCTACAAATGAAACTTCCCATTTCAATTTGGACTCTTGAACCAAAGCTTCTAAAGGCCATTCCGGTAATTCAATAGCACCAACCCAGTCATTTGCATAGACTTCCCACTGACGTTTAAGAACCTTAACCTGTTGGCCATCTATCGTTTGCATTTCTACTTTTGACAATAAAGAGTAAGTCGCCAATTTAGTTACATTCGGTAATGCCTGAACGAAAGGAATTTTAACTGATTTATAAGTTGAAACCGCCGGGTTATCCAAAAGTGGCAGCATCGTCGGCGCTACGCCATTTACCAAAGGCATAATTGTCGCACTCATGCGATCTGAAGTTCCACCGGCTGCTTGCGCTTCGTCTTTTTTCTGCATAATAGTGACTAACATCGGTTTCGCTGCCGCAGGAACTTTTAGTGCTTGGTTTGCGTTAGAAACTAAGTTCTTCAAGTCCGATGGATACATCAAACCATCAGCAATCGTATTTACTGCTGCAGACAATACATACTCTTTATCAGTAAACGTCGGTGCCTTCATAGTAATTGACTGATTGAATGGCATCGCACCAACAGTCATATTTAAAGTATTGGTTAAGCCAACTACATTCGCGTCATAAAGACTTCCACCTAAGAAATTAAAGTCATTAATTAGCTCATAAAATTGTTTTCCGGCATTAACCTGATCAATGACTTTTTTGAAAGGAAATTGGCCATTGCCAATGTACATTTTTTTCGGTCCTGCAGATTTGAAGTAGATTCGATATTTCGCCTTGTCTAAATTCACTGGCAAAATGTACGTTTCTTTTTGTTTTGGCAAAGTCACATTACTAGGAAGATTAATTTTTTGCCCTAATGCCGTGATTGTGTCGACTTTAGGGCTGATGATTTTATTAATATCTAAATTGAATAAATCTTGAATTGATAAGGCGGAAATCACCATACCAAAATCAGCAAGGCCGTCCGCGTTTGTAACCTTGAAACCATTAGTGTCCCCAGAAAGTTCCAGCTCTTGATCAGGCTCAACCGCTCTAAGGGTATAAGTTCCCGCAAAAGACTTGCTGTTTACATAAGTGGCTCTTAAAAAACCTGCAGCTTGAATTGTGATTGGACTGTCTTCAGACCAAACGTCAGTAGTGATGATGTAACCATTAGAATCTGTAGTAAGCAGATTTTTTTCGAAGGGAGTTCCTAATGCCTTACCAATCAGCACCTGTGCGCCAGCGACAGGTTTTCCATCCATAGCCATAACTCTTAAAGTACGAGCTGTGCTGTTTCTTAATCCGGCATCAGTGATATTTTTTGGTTCAGGTTTTTCATCTTTATCCTTAGAACAGCCTAAAAACGAAACTGATAACCCTAAGAAAAGAGTCAGTAAAATTGAATTTTTCATAAGCATCCCCCAGTGATATTTACGGTTTCATTAATTGGAAGACGAACGGCCAATAGAGTCAAAGAATTTGACTAAATACTCGAAAATAGGAACTTTTTAACTTTTTTTTTGACAAGTATGGTCACTATGAATATCACTAAGAGCTCAATTTTTTCGGATGTGGTGGGGTAGCTCAGCTGGTTAGAGCAATAGAATCATAATCTATAGGTCGGCGGTTCAAGTCCGCCTCTCACTACCA
>JAYSSX010000191.1:0-3057 GCA_043720315.1 Pseudobdellovibrionaceae bacterium
CAAGCTTGTACTAAAGGCTTAGAAGCTAAAACTGATGAGTGTGACCAAGAAAAATGGGCAAAAGTTCGCGCTAATTTTTCTAATTCGGGTAAACCAGCGAACATGACAGCAGATTATTTCTCCAGCATGTACCTAGCAGGTCTTTATGCTAAAAATGCTGACTTGATGAAGTATTCCTCTATCATCGGTCAACAACAAGATCCTAATCAGTTGAAGACTTTAGCGACTCCAAAAACTGAAAAAGACAAACTTAAAATGCAAGAGCTTGGTAAAACAGCTTTTCAAGCAAAAGTTAATCACAGCAAATCAGCGTACTTCAAATTATCTATGGCTTTGGCTAAAGATGGCGATAAATTGAATCCGTTGATGAATGCCTTAACTGGTATGTTGCCAATGGTTGGTCAAAGTGCTGAAAGCCAACCTTACTGGGATCATTTAAGTGACTTTTTACATCAAAAGGTTCTTATCGTTGGTAAACAAGGTGCGAGTCGTTATGGTATCCAATTAGGTGGCCGTAATATCGAAAACTCTTACCACATGAAACCAAACCCATTTACTAAAAAGTATATTTTCATGGACACAGACATGAACGTAGAAGTCGATCAATCGGGTGCTAGTGTGGCAGCCGCTTACGACAACGTTTGGAATTTTTCTCCATTCGTAGCTACTTTGGATGAAGTTTACGCTTTAATTCCAAATGACTTTTTGAAAAATCCAGAACGATTCCAACAGGCATTGGGTGCATGCGCAATGCAAAGACCTAATACGAACGATTCCGAGCGTACGGCTATTGGCTATTGCATGCAAACATTGTTAGTTTCTCCTGGCATGAAAGACATCAATACTCGCTTCAAAGAGGTCGAAGCGACGATGACTAAAAATGCTGGTGAGTACACTAAGAATTACAAGCAAACTTTTACTCAGTCTTGGAAAAGCAACAGTCCTTATGACGACAAATTGGATGCATCAGAAGCACAATCAATGTTGTTGGCTTACTTAGAGAACGTTCCGTACAGCAAATCAAACATGTCAAAACGTTTGTTAGGTGCTAC
Source organism: Pseudobdellovibrionaceae bacterium (assembly GCA_043720315.1). GTDB lineage: Bacteria > Bdellovibrionota > Bdellovibrionia > Bdellovibrionales > Bdellovibrionaceae > JAYSSX01. The sequence goes on from JAYSSX010000191.1 coordinate 1,053, forward strand.
GAACGGTCAAGAAGGTCAGTCTGGAAAACATATTCACGAAGTGTGGATGGCAGGTATGGAAAATACTTGTATGGTTTCCGCAGCAACTGGTGTTAAAAAACGCGTTATCTTCCATTCGGCTTATTTCTTCTTACCTTCAAACGTAATCGATGGTTTAGGAAAAATGGTTGATGGAACTTGGGATTGTCATAATGTTCAAGTGGATTTCTTAACGAACTCTGTGGACACTACTGATTTAGGCCCAGTGAATTTATTTTCAATGCATCAAATGTTGGTATTCTTTCAGTTCTACAAAACAAAACAAAATGGCAGATCTGCTACTTTTGCTCAGTATGAATATTTGAAACCAAAAACCGGTGCCAACCTTTCGTTACATACGAAATTAACTGTTGTCGGTGATGATATGGTTATCGGTTCGGCAAATGCTGACGTTCGAAGTTACTACATGGATGCCAACAATGGATTCGTAGTAAGGAGAGCGCCGAAAATGATTTCTCAGTACATTGCCTTCTTTGACAGCTTATTAGCTAACAAAGAAAAAGTAAGTAACGAAACGCCTAAGTACATGGGTTATTTCACTAAAGAAATTTTAGCTGGAGTAGACGATATGTTCTTAAAGGGCGGATTAGCTAAGTATAAAATGATCAACCCTGCAAATCGCACGGATAAAGCTACTAACAAAGTGAGCGTGACCGAAGAAAAAGCGATTTACAATGAGATCAGAAAATTGGCAATTCAGGCCGAAGATCAAACAGCGATCATTTTAAATAACGGTCCTGATGAAGCTTCTGTAATGGAAGACTTCAATGCTACCTTCGAGATTTTCTAATTTTTAACCGAAATTAGCTACTGTTACTAAAATTAAACAAAATAAAAAAGGAGTTGTGAAAACAGCTCCTTTTTTATTTGACTTAAGTCCACCTCTTTTATGAACTAGTCACATAACATAACTTTACAGGAGAACCTGTAAATCGACAAAGGAGATGGAATGAAAAAAATTATTTTCGCTTTTCTGTTTACCACAATAATAGGTGCGATTTCTTTCGCTTACGATTGTGGACCCGGATGGCAAAATCAAAGTCAGTATTCTTGTGAACAAGGTTACCAAGTACAAAGAATTTGCGGCTGCTCACCACCAAACTGGTACGATGCTGGTCAGTGGAAAATTGAAGATCATGGTTGTTACTCTCGAAGAGTTGGAAACTGCAGCTACAATCCACCTCCTCCCCAACCGCCGCCACATCAAGGTGTTGCTTACATTTACTCAAACGGTATGCAATGTAACTGGCAGGGACAATGTTTCGCTGACGTCAACTGGGGATTAAACTACCCACAGTCTTACGAAACAGCGATCTTGACCGTGTCTGTGCAAAACTCACCTTATGGTGGAGGCTTTGGTCAGCCTGAACAAAAATTAGATTGCCGTCCTTACAACAATGGTCGCATCACTAATTTGAACAGCAACTACACTTATGTTTTTAATGTTTACCGCACAACCAGCTGTAACGTGATTCCACCGCATTATCCAGATGCAACGATGACACTGAACGGTTACTAAGTTTAAGGTGTTAGCGGCTGAGTTTCAGGTTTATTGGGCATAACTGGTGCCGCAGAACTCTCCACGGTGCTAGCGGCGACAAATGCAGCTCCGACTGAGAATGGCATTTACTACCTGAAATTTAGAAATTGAAAGAGGAAGCTTAAGGGCTTCCTCTTTTTTATTGAAAGTTCAATTGCTACTTTATACTTAGAAAATCGCCTGATCGACCCCATAAGATGAATCAATCCAACAGCATAAAAAACGTGGCTGCCAAAATTAGAACCGAACTTTTAATGTATATTAAACTTTTAACGAAAACAGTTTCAAAGACTTATTACCTCAACATCGTCACGTTTGCAGCCCGCTAAGTTACACTTAACTTAAGTTGATTTGTAGGATTAGTCCTTGTTCCATGAAATTTCTGCGAACCCAGCTGTCTCACTCCCGACTCCCGTTCATTTTTTA
>JAYSSX010000192.1:0-13344 GCA_043720315.1 Pseudobdellovibrionaceae bacterium
TGGTGTCTAGAGAAAGGCTTTACTCATTTAGTTGAAATGGATGCCGACTTTTCGCATCGAGCGGAAGATTTAGTAAAAATTTTGAAAGCGGCAGAAGCCAATGATTTTGTGATTGGATCTCGATATGTTGAGGGTGGTAGTACGGTAAACTGGGGAATCCTTCGAAAGATCATTTCCCGTGGTGGTGGTATTTATTCTCGGTTGATTTTAGGTTATCCGGTTCAAGATTGGACTGGTGGATTTAATCTCTGGACGGCCCCTGTTTTACGAAAAATCGGATTAGATGAAATTAGATCTAATGGTTACAGTTTTCAAATTGAACTCAAGTTTCGAGCCTGCCGTGAAGGTTTCAAATATCAGGAAGTTCCCATTACCTTTGAAGATCGCCGCGTGGGCAAAAGCAAAATGTCTTTGAAGATCGTTTTAGAAGCTTTTTATAAAGTATGGTTAATAAAATTCAGCCCAAAAGTGGGATCATGACAACTGCACTAAAAGTAACAATCGTTTGGTTTCTGAATTTTGGTTTATTGGGTTCTGCCCTATCCGCCGAAAAGTTAGTGGAAATGGCTGGATTCAGAAAAGCAATCGTAGTTAATGACTCCGCAGCAGTTTACAAAGCGCCGGATTTTGATGCCACGGTTTTAACTTACCTTAAAGAAGGTAAGGCTTATATGGTGTCGAATCAAGTATTTGGTGCCTTTTTAAAAATTAAAGTCAGTGACCAAATGGTGGGCTACATTGCTGACACTGATGTAAATTCGGCAAAGGATTCTAAAAAAGTCGTCGAGAAAAAAGAAAAGTCAGCCAAAGTTGTTGCTAAACATGAAGATGAAGAAAAGCACATTTCTAAAAAATCGCGACCGTTTCAGTGGACACGGTATTCAGGACTGCAGCTGTCCTCAATCCGATTTCGAGAGCAAACAATGAGTTTACGGCCTTCAGAAAATTTAACTTTTTACGGTTTAAAAATGACAGGTCCGGATTTGCTGATTGAAGGAGAAATGGTTACCGAATTTAATTTGCAACTTCATTTAGATGCACCCAATTATTATGAAACTGCAACTGGTAAACCTGCCAGCGGAATGCTGATGCTTTTAGATGTCATGATGTTAAGTCAAAATCCTCAAGGAAAAAATGCTTTATTGTATTTCGGTTTTGGACCGATGATTCGTTATTCAAAGTTTGATGTCAGTTTAGGCAACATTCCGTACTCCCTTCAAGACATCGCTTTCGGTGCTAAATTTAACTTAGGTATAGGGCTGCGTGTTTCAAAATTGGCGCTACGTGCCGAGACCCAGCTGTTTTGGGAAAAGCTGATTTACAGCGGACTTGGTGTCACTGCTCAAATGGAGTTTTGAACGATACTGCCCAGGATTGTTAATGACAATTTCTGCCGGCTCTAGCATAAAAATGAGATGCAAATTCATATTTTACCCGAAGATGTAGTCAATCAAATAGCGGCTGGAGAAGTGGTCGAACGGCCTGCGCATCTTATTAAAGAACTCATTGAAAACAGTATTGATGCTGGAAGCAGACAGATAACAGTTGAGGTTTCTGAAAGCGGAAGAAGTGTTGTTGTCAAAGACAACGGAAAGGGAATTCCGCCGGAGCACCTTTCTATTGCGCTAGACAGGCACACAACAAGTAAAATTAGCCAGATTGATGACTTGTGGAAATTAAATTCATTTGGGTTTCGTGGCGAGGCCCTGGCAAGTATTTCTTCCGTTTCTCATCTTGTATTGACCTCGAAACAAAAAGATCGAGGCAAGTCCTATTTTATTGAAAGCGAATTTGGAAAAAAATCTGCAATCTTGGAAAAGCCAATTGATAATGGAACTGAAGTAAAAATCAGCGCTTTGTTTGAAAATATTCCAGCGCGACTTAAGTTTTTAAAGTCGGGCCAGTCTGAGTATGCTCAAATTAAAACATTAATCAAAGCAGTGGCGCTGGCTCACCCAACAGTGGAATTTAAGCTGATCATCGAAGGTAAAGTTATTTTCTATTTTGTAAAGGCTGCCAATTTATTAGGGCGATCTAAACAAGTTTTTGAGTTAGATTCTTTGTATTATTCCGAGCTGAAAAATGATCAGTTCCATGCGCAAGTTGTTTTTGCAGATCCCCACCAGGTTAATAAGACCAGTAAAAATATTTTTATTTTTGCTCAAAATCGTTGGATCAACGACAAATCTCTGCAAGCCGCTGTGATGGAAGCTTTTAGAAATACTTTAATGCACGGTGAGTATCCTTACTGTGCTGTGTTTCTGCAATGTGATCCGCAGTTGATCGATATCAATATTCATCCAACAAAGTCTCAGGTAAAGTTTGTTAATCCATCTGATGTTTTTCGGGTCGTGTACCATACGCTAAGAAAAGAAATCGAAAAAGCGCCATGGGTTCCGCAGAAAGATTTTGATTTGTCCATTTCGAATTCTTCGGCAAGTCCATTAGAAGGGAATTCCGATAGGAACGAAGTCATTAAGAACGACGAATTTGTACAACAGGGTCTAGAAATGCAAAGGGAAGTATCAAATTCGACTTCCGCCTCTAACTATTCCAACGCCCCGTCGAGCTCTTTAAATCAGGTTCTGTTTAAGCAGAAAAAAAACTATTTAGGGGAGAGTCATAACCAGTGGGAGACGAATAACTCACAGACCTCGGTTTCGGCAGGGCCGGTTAAAGATTTTTGGAGTCGTCTTCAGGTTTTGGCGCAAGCGCATTTGACCTATATTATTACGCAGGATTCGGATGGCTTAGTTCTCGTCGATCAGCACGCGGCTCATGAAAGAGTGGTTTTTGAAACTTTAATGCGGCAATTTAAGACTCGCAATATTGAGGTGCAATCGTTTTTGATGCCTTTAGTGATTGATCTTGATCCTGAAAAGGCTGAGAAAATCGTTGAAAATAAACAGGTTTTTGCCGATTTAGGAATTGATATAGAATCGATGGGACCTAGTTCCTTGGCCATCAATTCGGCACCTGTAATCATCAAAGACAGCGCTTTAACTTCGGCAGTAATGTTGCTGGCCGATAAGTTAGAACAAAATAGTTTTAGTTTTTCCTTGGATAATGTCATTGGCGACATTTTTGCCAGCATGGCTTGCCATTCGGCTATTCGTGCCGGGCAGTCGTTAAGTCATGGTGAAATGGAAGCCTTATTAAAATCGATGGATCAGTTTCCATTGAGTTCTTTTTGTCCTCATGGTCGACCGGTTTCCATTAAAATCAGCCAGTACCAATTAGAAAAAGATTTTGGCCGCCTTTTATAGAAAGAACTTATGAAAGTTATTTTTGTTGTAGGTACCACGGCTTCTGGTAAATCAAAGAAAATTTATGATCTTTGTTTGGATTTGAATAGTCAGAATAAAAAAAGCGCTATTGTAAACTGCGATAGTATTCAGGCATACCAAAGTTTAATTATTGGTTCAGCGGCACCGCTGGATGAAGACAAAAAAAAGGTTGACCACTTTCTCTACAATTACATCGAAAAGGGGAAAGAGCTAACTGCTGGCGAATACCGCCGAAATTTTTTCGAATGTTTAGAAAAAATTCATCATATCTACGAAAATGTTTTTGTTGTTGGCGGGACAGGTTTCTACTTTCAATCGATAGAGAAGGGGATGTATCCGGTTTCGGCCGTCAATCAAACTCTTATCACTGAATTGGAGCTGCAGCTGGAAACGGCGACCGGTGCTGAAAAATTATATACGGAGTTATTACAAAAAGATCCATTGGCTGCTCAGAAAATTTCAAAAAATGATCACTATCGAATTGCCCGTGCTGTTGAGATGATGCGTACACATGGAAAATCTGTCTCGCAAGTGGTGCAAGAATTTGAAACTCAACGTCAGCCTTTTCCCTTTCCATTAAAAAAATGGGGATTATTCTTTGAAAAAGAAGCGCTGCTGCAGCGGATTCAGTTGCGAACCGAAATAATGATCGGGGCAGGATTACTGGATGAAGTGCGAAGTCGAATCGATGAGGGCTTTATCGATTGGGCGCCGCTAAATAGTGTAGGTTATCGCGAAGCCAAAGCATTTATTTTAAGCGGTAAGGCGGAGAATGAGAAAAATTTAAGCGAATTGAAAAGACTGATTTCGCAAAGTACCTCGCAGTTGGCGAAAAAGCAAAGAACCTGGTTTCGGCGGGATTCTGAGATCAAATGGTTTAATGCCGCGACAACGATCTCCAAAGACCTAAATCAGGACCTTTTTTAAGGCTTGATTGACTGGGTTTCTACTATTGCTCATTATAGTTAAATGAAAAGCATGACTGGCTATGGAAACACAAGTTTCCAATCAAAAGGGATCCAATTAGAAATTAGCGTTCGCGCGGTAAACGGGCGTTTTTTTGACTGCCGAATTCACACGCCGAAAGAATATTCTTTTTTAGAAAATGAAATTAAAAAGGTTGTGCAGAAACATATTGATCGCGGCACTGTCGACATTTACGTTTCGCGGATAGTAAGTGGTTCAAGTTCGCATAAACAAATCAATATTGATTTAGATTTAGCAAAAAAACTGCAGGCCGCTTACGGTGAAATAGGGTCGCAACTGAAAGTTGATAAAAAGGTTATTGCTGAACAAATTTTGAAGCATCCTGAAGTCGTTCAGGTGAAAAGCCTAACCGAAGTCACTAAAGATGAAAGCAAAGACATGCTGAAGCAACTGGCAAAATCTTGCCAACTTTGTAACAAAGAAAAACAAAGAGAAGGAGATAGTTTAGCTAAAGAGTTTGAAAAGTTGCTGGGAGATTTGTCGGCCAAGGTTTTGAAGATGCAAGAATTTCGTGAAATGGCAAATTCTGCGTTTAAGCAAAAATTCGAAGCCCGCTTGAAAACAAAATTAGACGGTGTAGAGGTGGATCCGCATCGACTGAACCAAGAAATTATTATCTACTTAGATCGTTCCGACATTAATGAAGAAATTCAGCGCTTAGGTGAGCATGTTGATAATTATAAAAAATTGATACAGCTCGATGAGCCAATTGGTAAAAAGTTAGATTTTTATACTCAAGAGCTTTTACGTGAGGTAAATACCATAGGCTCAAAAGCCAATTTGACAAAATTGACAGAGATTGTCGTTGAAGCCAAAACTATTATAGAAAGGCTGCGCGAACAGGTGCAGAACGTTGAGTAATGGACGCAAGTGGGTCGCAGAAAACAGGTCATAAGCTAAAAACAAGAATGATCATTGTTGCTGCCCCGTCAGGCGCGGGCAAAAGCAGTTTTGTTGAGCGTATTTCCCACGAAGATCGTCGATTATTTGATACAATAACCTTTACAACCCGAACTATGCGCGCCGGCGAATCTGAAGGAAAACCATACTTTTTCATTACTCCCGAAGATTTTCAGAAAAAAGTAGATCAAGGCTTTTTCGTTGAATGGGCCAATGTTCACAACAATTTATACGGCACCTCTTTGAAACAACTCGAAGAGGCCTGGAGCAAGGATCTTTGCGTGATTATGGACGTCGATGTCCAAGGGGCCTCTACTTTTCGACGAAAATACCCAGATGCCGTTACTTTTTTCATCTTACCTCCTAGTATAGACGAGCTGCGTCGTAGAATAGTGAAGCGTGATGGGAAAACTCCAGCCGATCTTGAGGTCAGAATGGGCAACGCTGTTAAGGAATTAGAATTAGCTGGCCAGTTCGATTACCAAATCGTTAATGATAAGTTTGACAAGTCCTATGAAGAATTCAAAAAAATAGTTGAAAAATTAATATCTTAGATTTAAAACCTAGTATTCTCCCGGAGGATACATGGCTCGAGTTACAGTTGAAGATTGTCTAGATAAAGTCCCTAATCGTTTCGCCTTGGTTTTATTGGTTGCTAAAAGAACAAAGCAATTGATGAAAGGTGCCGAGATGACAGTGGCCACTAAGGGCAATAAGTTTGTAGTGGGTTCATTACGCGAAGTCGCTATGGGTAACGTGGGTTTTGAGCACGATCCGGCTCGTGGGGCTCCTGAAGATCAGATCGTTAAAGATCTTAATAAATAATCAATAAGTTCATTCTTAATACTTCTTCAATACTAACGCCTAAAAGCGCTGGCCTATGCAGCTAGTGATAGGCAGTCATTTTCACTTTTGATAGTATGGAGTCTATGTCAGATTTTGCGGCCGGTGAAAGGCTAAGTGATAAACCATTAAAGACCGTTGATGAGTTAATCAAAAAAATTGCATCTTATCATCCTACAGCAGACCTGAAGTTTGTTGAAAAGGCCTACGACTTTTCTGAGAAGGCCCACGACGGACAAATTCGTCGTAGCGGTGAACCCTATATTTCCCATCCACTTTCTGTTGCCGGAATTTTAGCTGACCTGCGATTAGATTTAGAATCGGTAGTTACGGGACTTCTACACGATACGGTTGAAGATACTGACGTCACTGTTGATCAAATCAAAAAAGAATTTGGCGAAACCGTCAGCATGTTAGTTGATGGCGTTACCAAAATTTCTAAAATGCAATTTAAGACCAGCACCGAAGCCCAAGGTGAAAATATTCGTAAAATGATCGTAGCTATGGGTAAAGACGTAAGAGTCATTTTGGTGAAATTAGCCGATCGCTTGCATAATATGCGAACTTTGCATCATATGCCTTACGAAAAACAGGCACGTATTGCTCAAGAAACATTGGAAATTTATTGCCCCCTCGCAGGTCGAATGGGTATCAGTTCGTTAAAGATTGAACTGGAAGATCTCAGTTTTCGTTATTTGCGGCCAGATATGTTTTATGAATTGAAGCAGAAAGTTGCTTTAAAAGAAAAGTTACAACAGAACTATATCGACGAAGTTCAGCGACTAGTTTCTTCCGAATTAAAAAAGTCATCTTTTAAGCAGTTTGAAATCCAAGGCCGTTCAAAACATTTATGGTCAATTTACCGTAAAATGAGTTCACGTAATATTGATTATGAACAAGTTTACGATGTGTTGGCGTTTCGAATAATAGTTACAACACTTCCGCAATGTTACGAAGTACTCGGTATCATCCATTCATTGTGGAAACCTATTCCGGGTCGATTTAAAGATTTCATCGCAATGCCGAAAGCCAATAATTATCAAAGTTTACATACAACGGTGATCGGACCAGGTGCCGAGCGAATTGAAATACAGATCCGTACCCAAGAAATGCATTTGATTGCTGAACGAGGTATCGCGGCCCATTGGCGGTATAAAGAAAAGGGTCACGTTGCTAACGATACAGTAAACAAATTTGATTGGTTAAAAGAATTAGTTTCGTTGCATCAGCAGATGGGCAATTCAGAAGAATTTTTAGACACAGTTAAAACCGATTTGTTTGAGTCTGAAATTTATGTGTTCACCCCGAAAGGGGATGTTCGCGAGTTTCCTGAAGGAGCGACACCCATAGATTTCGCATACTCTGTGCATACAGATGTTGGAACTCATTGCACCGGCGCCAGAGTAAACGGAAAAATGGTTCCTATAAAATACATTTTGCAAAATGGTGATACGATTGAAATCATCACTTCAAAAACGCAGATGCCTTCGAAAGATTGGTTAAAATTTTGTGTTACCAATAAGGCTAAAACAAAAATTCGAGCTTTCGTCAAAGAAGAACAGCGCAGACGTTCTTTAAGTTTAGGGAAAGAATTAATTGAAAAAGAATTTCGAAAATTTGGTGCCGCAAGTTCCCGTTACTTAAAGGGCGAAACTTTTGAAAAGTTTCTTAAAGATTTTGGTTTACATGAGGAAGATGAAGTTTTTGTTCGAGTGGGTTATGGCCGTCTAGAGCCAAGAATCGTTTTAGAAAAGTTAGCTTCACAATTGATTCGCTCGGAACCAAAAGAGGAAACTAAGGATGAGCATCCTAGTTTTATGCAGTCGGTATTAAAGGCTGCCAAACAAAAATTTCGAAAATCAGGTTCTTTAGTTAGTGTGAGTGGAATGGACGATGTTTTGGTTCATTACGGAAAATGCTGTCATCCCATTCCAGGTGATCCCATCGTTGGTTTTATTACAAGGGGCCGCGGAATCACTGTTCACAAATCTGACTGCAGCAAGGCCTTTGAATTAGATCAACTACGTAAAGTCGACGTTGCATGGTCAGCGACTTCAGCATCCGAGGGACAAGAACGTAGCGTAAAAATCCAAGTAGTATCGCAGGATATGCCGGGCCTATTAAAATCAATGAGTGAAGCTTTCGCTGTGCAAGGAATTAACATTCAAAATGCTTCTGTGCGTACGACCCGGGACTTAAAAGCAGTTGCGGTATTTGATGTGAATGTAAAGAGCACAGTTCAATTGACCCAAGTTATTTTTGAGTTACAAAAAATCAAAGGTATCATCGGCGTTTCGCGATTAGGTAGTTAAATGTCTTCTAAATCACTTTTTCTTTTTTTACTTTTGTTTTCAAGCTTGGCTGGCGCAGAAGAGCAGCCATCACTGATATCACCTGATCTTCATTGGGAAGAAGAAGCCAAAGGGTCATTAACCGCAAAATGGGGTGTGAGTTCTCCGTCCTATCAAATGCGAATCAGCGATCAAGATGCCGTCGGTAAGGATATTAGTTACTTTCCTTCCAATCGGGGAAAGGTTTTCGTTAATCTAGCATACAATGTATTTTCATTGACTGTATCCACGGTCAGCCCAACGCTTCCGGAAAATGATCGTCTTTTTGGTCGAACTAATTCTTCCGATTTTCAATTTCGGATCGGTGGGCATCGATTTAGTTACGATTTCTTTTACCAAAGATACCAAGGCTATTATTTAGAAAACACGAAAACATTTGTTTCTGGTTTCAAAGACACAGATCCGCGGATCCAGCGGCCTGATATAAAAAATGAACACTACGCGGGAAATCTTATTTACACTGTCAATCCCGTCGATTTTTCAATGGGTACTTTATTTGATCAGGATGGTCATCAGAGACACAGTGGCGGTTCTTGGTTGGTTATGGGGTCATTGGATTACAATCGCGTTCAAGCTAACGAATCGCTGGTCCCTACCCAAATTGCAGGAACTTATGGTGATTTTGAAAACGTAAATGGCAATCGTGTTTTTACCGCTTCATTGGGTGGAGGATACGGATTTAATTTGGTTTATGGCAATTTATTTTTAGGCGGAGTTATAATTACTGCACTTGGGTTGCAGGATCAGAAAACCGAATTTATAGGTGAGTCTTCTGAGTCGATTAAAAAGGGCGTAAATCGCGGAATGATTCGTTTAGCAGCAGGATATAATGGTGACAAGTTCATCACTGGAATTAACGTTAATGTAGATAACAATATTAACTTGGTTAAAAACGCGGAACTATCCTTATCTACGATAGATACTTATCTTTATTTTGGTTATCGATTCGCCGATGTCAATTGGACTTGGATCGACGAATTGTCCGATAAGTTATTTTAGAAACTCATTCCGTAACCGGCGCGAAGATACATTGCGCTGGCAACAACACTTGCTGAACCCGGAAACATACCATATTCAAAAGTTAAAGGAATGAATGAACCTTTGCTAAGGCCAATGTCAGCGCCGGCAATAAAGGTAATCATTTGATTGGCGCTAGATGAAGTATCCAAGTTAGGTACATTTACACTTTTTCCCATCGCCATTAAAAAGTTGTAACCTAATCCCGCGAAAGCTCGCGTTTTTCCGGTCATAAAATTATAATGGGCTTCGCCACCTAACGCTAAGTAGGTGAACGAAACCGTACACTCTTCACTAGCGCCAGCATCACAAATTTTTGCGGAGCCCGTGCCTAAAGCATTGCCTTTAACGGCGAACGGTTCGTAGCCTGCGAATCCGCGAACGGTGATCGATGGACTGTATTCGTAATCCACGAACCCACGTACTCCGAAACTGGTGCCCTTCATAGTTGCATCAGCTTTTAACGCTGTATTCGTTGTACTTTGAACAGTCATTGCAAATGAATTCATGCTTAGTCCACCTAGAACTCCGCCTGACCAAGCGCTTTTGCCTGTGTTCGATTTATCAGAAGGGTCTTCGGTAGTTGATTTTGCTTGAGCCCCCGCGGTGGCCTGTACAGAATAGCCGACTTCAGCGCTACCTTTTTTAATTTCGGCTAAGGCCAGATCATTTTTGACTTGTTTAATTTCTACGATGGCTTTTTTCTTGCCGTCCGAAGAAAGTAAATAATAGTTGGTTCCTACGGTTAAAGAAAATCCTTCTAGTTTAATCAAAACTTTTTTACCGCTGACTTTAGTGACCTGCGCTGCCCAGGTGAATGAGCAAAGTAGTAATACTAAAGTTCCAAACAACAAAGAAATTTTTTTCATATGGGCTCCTGCGATTCTAAGCAAATTAGGAATTCGTTTTGATTTATATTTTCGATCGTTAATTTTTCGCCATTTTTTAATGAAGAAATAAAATATTTTGTTTCAATGGGATCTTGTAACCAGCAGTTTTGATTTTCTTTTTGTTTTTCGGTACTTCGTGACTCAACATCAGTAGTCAAAATTTGAGAGGGGGCTTTGGATTCGAATTGGGATCTGCCTACAGATTTATAAACCGAGCACGAGACAGCAAAAGGAATGATAGCAAGAATAAAACAAATTTTATAAACGTGGTGGCTCATAGAGTAATGATAAGAGGTGTCAGATTAAAATGGAAGAAAATAGCCGGGATCACAGGGCTTAGGGCGTGTCGACTCACGCCCCTTAATTGTTGAATTTAAAATGGAATTTCGTCAGCGTCGTTGAAGCTTGGCTCAGGACCAAAGTCATTCATTGAATCATCTGAGTTTTGAGTGCGTTCAGTGGCAGCTCCACCACCTAAAAACTGAACAGTGGTTGCAACGATTTCAGTCGAATATTTTTTCTGACCTTGTTGGTCTTCCCAAGATCGAGTTTGCAAACGACCTTCAACATAAACTTGGCGGCCCTTGCTTAAGTACTTACCGCAATGTTCGGCTTGTTTACCCCAAACAACAATACGGTGCCATTCGGTACGTTCTTGTTTTTGGCCATCTTTGCCTGTCCAAGCCTCGCTAGTCGCAATACTTAAACGAGCTACGTTTTGTCCGTTAGTTACGGTTTTAATTTCTGGATCAGCGCCTAATCGACCGACGATGATAACTTTATTTACTCCTGACATATTTTGTCCTTCCTCCCAATCACTTGATTGAGAACATGTTAAAAAGTAATAGCTGGCCCACGACATGGGCCACGGCTAAGGAATTCAGGTTATGAGTTCCTGTAATAGCCACTGAATTGAGCCACTGATTTATGACCCATGCAAGAAATCTTGGATGTTTGACTCAATAAAAAATCTTAGCAGCGGATTTAAGATCCGAATTTAGAATTAACGCGCGGGGCCTAGGTTGGGGCTTTGGAAATTGGTGCCCGACATTTTAAATTGAAAACGAGCTTTATCCCCATTCAAAGTTTTATAAGTATCTAAAAAACCTAAAAAAAGGCCGGCTTTATCTTGAAAGGACTTCTTGGCATTCAGATCAATCATAAAATTATACGCGCCTAATATGGGAGCAATTCCATTTTCATCTCTTTTCAAAGCCAAATCCATATCGCCTTTGATGCTGCCAAATAGCTCGTCCGTTTCTTTTCCTAAAGTACCCTCGGTGATCAAAAATTTTCCAGCGGAAAGTCTTCCCTTGAGAAGGACTTGTGACAACTTAAGTTCTGGCAATGTCAAAGGACCAAATGCGGTTTGTACATTACTAGGTGGTAATTCCAATTGATCAATTTTTACTTCCATTTCAATATCAGGCTGTTCCTTAAAAGTAAAATCGGCGGAAGCATTGGAAAGGACATTCAATTTTCCTTTCATTAATATTGGTAATTGCAGAACGTCCCGCAATTTTTCCACGCTTATGGATTGCGCTTTAATGACAATGGCATGTTTGTCAGTTCCAGTTTCCGTTTTTCCAGAAGGGGATAGGGAAACATCGATCTCTCCATTCAAAAAACCTTTTGCCGAAACAGAGCCACCGGGTTTTTGTCTGATCAAAGACATCAAAGAAGGCGAAAGGGTCAATTCATCGGCAGTCAGGGATGGTGTTAAAGGAGTTTCTACCAAAATATTACCAAAGGAAATTCCGAAATCTAAAAGACTAAAATTGAGGTGATCAAACTGCAGATAAACAGGAGGGTTGGTATTTTTCGATACTTGCACGCTGACCAAATCACCTAAGTCGTCTATCGGAAAAAGTAAAAATCCAAATACAAGAAATGAAAATAGTGTTACTAAGGCTTTAAATTTGTGTCGCCAAAGGAAGCTGAATAATTCTTTAACTTTACTCATTTTCGTCTTCTTTGGTTGTTTTCTTTTTAGGCGGAGCACCTTTTTTAGGTCTTTCTTCCGGTTCGGCGGCGATAATCACAGGCTCAGGAATTTTCAGGGCAACTAATTTATAGGTGACGTTAAAATAGCGAGGGTCCTTTTGATTGGGTTCAATAAAAAGATCTTTCATTTTAACACTTGGACTTAAAGATTCCAATTGGGAACCCACATCTAAAATCTGCCGAATGTTCAGTTGAACCAAACTGACTTTGGTAATGTAGGAAATCAAACTATCTGCAATCAGCGTTGATTTTTCATAAACTTGTTCGATGCTAGAAATTTGTTCAGGAATTAAACGGGCAATCTGCAATTGGCTATCAATTTGTGTTTTTAAAGCCTCAGCTGATGGCGGCATAGGCAAATCGGGAGCTTCTTGGACATCTTTGGAAACTTTTAATAAATCGCGAATCAACTGACGGCGCTCTTTGAATTCAGATTCATAAGTTGAGGATTGGCTGTAATAAGAAAACGGAATGTATAATAGGATGAGAACGACGAAGGCAATACTTCCGTAAAATACTGTTTTCTGCAGGTTCGGAGTCAAATTGTCGTATTTATCACTTAGCTGATTATAAATAGAACTTTCTTTAATCTTTTCTTGAAGATTAGCAAATTCGGCAACCAGCTTTTCTTTAATATCGTCAAAATTCATCACTTCACCGTTTTATATTTCTGTCGACCTTAAACGCAAAACCAAAAGCCACGAGTCCACTTTTTGGATACAAACTAGGCGCAATTTTTTCAATTTGGCCATCGATTGATAAAGGCTTCAGCGCATTTTGCAATGTGTTCACTTGCGCTTGGGTTTGTAAAGAGCCTTCAATTTGGACTCGTTGTTCGTTGACCGAGAATTTAACTACGTCGACCTTCATTGTACTTTTTTGCGGAAAAGCATCGGATACTTTTTTAAGAATTTCCATCGAAGAATTCATCGTCGTTAGATTGCTGATCGATTTCATTTCTTTAACGCGAACTAATTGTTCTTTTAGGTATTTTTTCACGCCGGTTTCGCTGGCCTGCTTTTTAGATAACTTGGCCACATTTTTCGCCTGCACTTTTAACGTATC
>JAYSSX010000193.1:0-7534 GCA_043720315.1 Pseudobdellovibrionaceae bacterium
TTCCAACCGCGCAAAAGTTTCGAAAAAGAACCTCTTCAAGAGCTATCACAATCAATTAAAGAAAATGGCATATTACAGCCTATCATCGTTCGTAAACGAAAAGCCGGTGGTTATGAAATCATTGCTGGTGAAAGACGCTGGAGAGCAGCTCAATTAGCTGGACTTCATGAAGTTCCGGTTTTAATCAAAGACTACAGCAATGAAAAAACTTTAGAACTTTCCATTATCGAAAATATTCAGCGCGAAGATTTAAACCCTATTGAAGAGGCTGAAGCCTACCATCGCCTTGCGAGTGAATTTTCACTCACTCAGCAACAAATTGCTGAAAAAGTGGGAAAAGATCGCGCGACAGTCGCAAATAGCCTCCGAGTTTTGACACTTCCCAATGAAGTTTTGGAGATGATCAAAGAAAAAACCCTCACATTAGGGCACGCGAAGGTTCTTTTGTCGGTTGACGACAGCGATTTACAGGTGAAATTTGCCAAAAGATGTCGTGAAGGGAAAGTATCTGTTCGCCAATTGGAAAAACAAATTCAAAGCAAAAAAAAGCAATCTCCAGCGGTTTCTGAGTTTGAACAACGTAAACAATCGGCAATTAATAATGTTGCTGAAATGATTCAGAAAAAACTTGGTACCAAAGTAAATATTGAATACCATAAGGGACAGGGAAAAATTCAAATCCACTTTTATTCGGATGAGGAATTTAACAGCTTAACGCAAAAGATGACATAAATGATAGAAACGTCCGTAGAAAATACGAAACTAAAGTCCACAGAACAGGTTACCGCTATTCTAGATGTGGGCTCAAGTTTTGATGGAAAATTGACCTTTGAAGGCACGGTGCAAATTGGTGGCAAATTTCATGGAGAAATATTCACGCAAGACACTTTGATCGTCAACAAAGGCGCCGAAGTAAATGCCCAAATAGAAGCTGAAACAATCATCATAAGCGGTCGCGTCGAAGGCAATATTTTTGCTCGTCGCAGAGTCATGATGTATCCACCAGCTGTCTTTAAAGGAACCGTCACAACCCCAAGTCTAAAGATAGAAGAAGGTGTCGTATTTGAAGGCGCTTCTTATATGCCCAAAGGTTAGGCTCTAGCTAAAGATATAAATTGTTGCCAATCCTGCCAGCCGATGCTAATTCGTCATACGTAAATTTCTTTTAAAAGGGAAAATCGAATGGCGATTCTTCAACAGCTGGGTGTCAATCAAACCTTTTTTATGCAGTTAGTAGTCTTTTTAGTGGGCTATCTGGCTTTGCACCTTTTTGCGTTTAATAAGTACACAAAAGCAATGTTCGAAAGACAAAAACACACAACAGGCGGACAATTCGAAGCAATTGAATTGATTAAGGTTACTCAAGATTTAAACGCCGTTTACGAACTTCAAGCAAAAAAAATGAACACAGAAATCAAAAATATTTTTGATGATTTTCGTGCAACAGCAACAAAAGAACATCAAACAATCATCGGTAAAGCACGCGCAGAATCACAGAAGCTAGTGGAGGAGGCTCGTGCGAAAGTCGTTATAGAAATTGCTGAAGCGACAAGAAAACTTAAAGAAGAAGTTCCCAACGTCGCATTGGCAATTAACTCTAAAATTTTGGCAAAAAAATAATTATGAAAAATATAATATTATTATTATTATCCCTTCTTTCCAGTTTCGCATTTGCTGCTGAACATGGTGCGGGCGCAGAACACGGCCTTGAAGGACAAACCTTAAAAACCATTATCTATCAGGCCATTAACATTATCATTATTTTTGGAGCCCTTATTTATTTCATGAAGAAGCCCCTTTCTGATTTTTTCAAAAACAAAAGACAAGCTTATTTGCATGAGGCCGAAAAAGTAGCTATTGCAAAAAAGGCTGCCGAAGTAGAGCAAGGGAATTTAAAAAATAAACTATCTTTATTAGAAAGCACAGCTGCTGAAAGTGCTTCCCGTGCGCGCGCGGAAGCCGCCGACATGAAGAATGCCATGATTAAAGAAGCCCAAGTTCTTTCAGAAAAAATCAAGAACGAAGCTTCGGGTGCGGCTAAATTAGAAATTGAAAAAGCAAAAAACCAGTTAAAAGAACAAATGATCAAAGAAGCAATGGAGCTATCGCGCTCTCAGTTGGCGCAAAAAGTAAGTCGTGAAGATCATTTGCGTTTGCAGGGCGAGTTTATAACAAAAATTCAGGCGGTTGAAAAATGAGCATAAATCAAGTTGCTTTCCCTTATGCTAGAGCCCTGTTTGAAATTGCCAAATCAAATAATTCTACTGAAAAAATCTTTGCTGAGTTACGTGAAGTAGCGACGGCACTAACCAAAGAAATTTCTATTTCTCAATTTTTAAATTCTCCTGTTGCTGCTATTGATGCAAAAAAAGCAGTTCTAAAAAAGGCCTTAGAAGGCAAGGCCTCGGCTGAGGTTTTAAGCTCTATTTTGTTGATGGCCGACAAGGGCCGTTTAGCTTATTTCGGCGACATGGTTTCAGCTTTTGAATTGATAATCGACGAAAGCAATGGCGTTTCGCGCGGCACAGTACGATCGGCAACACCGCTTGATGCTGAGGCCAGAAAAAAAATCGAAGACACGGTAACTAAAGCCACTAAGAAAAAAGTAATTTTAAGTTTTAAAGAAGATTCAAAAATTATCGGCGGTATGATCGCCCAAGTTGGCGGATTAACTTTTGATGACAGCTTAGATTCACATTTAATAAGAATGAACGAAGAATTAAAGAGGAGAGCGAACTAAATGGAAACGCAAATTCGCGCGGAAGAAATTAGCAGAGTATTGAAGGATCAGATCAATCAGTACAATAAATCAATGGAAGTCAGTGAAACAGGTACTGTATTATCTGTGGGTGATGGTGTTGCCAGAATTTATGGTTTAGATCACGTCATGGCCGGTGAACTTGTTGAGTTTCCAGGTGAAATTTACGGAATGGCTCTTAACCTAGAGGAATCATTTGTTGGTGTGGTTATCTTCGGTGAAGATAGAACTATCAAAGAGGGCGATACGGTTAAGAGAACGAAAAAAATCGTTCAAGTTCCTGTTGGTGAAGCCTTATTAGGTCGCGTAGTGAATGCATTAGGCGTTGCTGTTGATGGCAAAGGTCCAATCAATAGTCCCCACGCTCGTGTCGTTGAATTAAAAGCACCCGGTATCGTGTATCGCCATCCGGTTGAAGAACCAATGCAAACGGGCATCAAGGCAATCGATGCAATGATTCCAATTGGTCGCGGACAACGTGAGTTGATCATCGGCGATCGTCAAACTGGGAAAACAGCCATTGCGATTGATACTATTATCAATCAAAAAGGCCAAAACGTTCAGTGTTTTTACGTAGCCATCGGTCAAAAGCAATCAACAGTTGCTGGTGTCGTTGAGAAGTTGAAAAATGCTGGCGCAATGGAATATACAACAATCATTATTGCTGGTGCCTCTGATCCTGCACCACTACAGTTCTTGGCGGCTTATTCTGGAACAACAATGGCGGAATATTTCCGTGATTCTGGAAGACATGCTTTAATTATTTATGATGATTTAACTAAACAAGCACAAGCTTATCGCCAAATGTCCTTGTTATTACGACGCCCTCCTGGTCGTGAAGCATATCCTGGAGACGTTTTTTATCTTCACTCTCGTTTATTAGAGCGTGCCTCGAAATTATCTGCAGACAAAGGTGGCGGTTCTTTAACTGCGTTACCAATTATAGAAACTCAAGCTGGTGATATCTCTGCGTACATTCCTACAAACGTTATTTCGATCACTGATGGTCAGATCTTCTTAGAAACAGATTTGTTCTATAAAGGTATCCGTCCAGCCATTTCAGTTGGAAAATCAGTGTCTCGTGTGGGTGGTAATGCTCAGATCAAAGCGATGAAACAAGTTGCCGGTACAATTAAATTAGAACTAGCACAGTTCAGAGCCTTAGAGGCTTTCGCAGCGTTTGCTTCGGATTTAGACAAGGCATCTCAACAGCAGCTGGCGCGTGGTCGTCGATTAGTTGAAGTTTTAAAACAAGGTCAATATCAGCCGTTTAAAGTAGAAGATCAAATTACTATGATTTACGCGGCTACAAATGGATATGTCGATCATTTGCCAGAGTCAGACGTAAGACGTTATGAAAAGGAAATGACCGAGTACCTAAGAAATAAACATAGCCACATTACTAAAAATATTATCGAGAAAAAAGCACTTTCGGACGAAACCAAGGCGCAGCTAAAAGCGGCTCTTGAGGAATTCAAAGCAATTTTTCAAGCTAGCAAATAAAGGTAACTAAATGGCAAGCCTTAAGGATATTCGAGCAAAAATCGAAACTACAAAAAATACTCAGCAGATTACTAAAGCTATGAAGCTGGTGTCTGCTGCTAAGCTTCGTAAGGCTCAGCACAATATCACTAATATGCGTCCGTACGCAGTTTCATTATTAAAACTGATTGCAGACGTAGCGGCAACGAACCGAGTAAGTCATCCATTACTAAAAACAATTCCTACAGGAACAAAGCTGTTATTGGTGGTTATTTCTTCGGATCGTGGTCTTTGTGCCGGCTTTAATACAAACATTAATAAATTTACCGATACCTATTTAAAAACCAATAAAGATAAACACGAAAAAATCGATATTATTTTTATTGGGAAAAAATCAGCCGAATTTTTTGCTCGAAAAAAAGTAAAACCAATCGAAACCATTACCCGCTTGGATAAAGACGTTTCATATGCTTTAGCATCGGGACTGTCTGATAAATTAATGCGGTATTTTTTAGAGGGCGAATACGACGAAATTAAAATTGTTTATAACGAATTTAAATCAGCTATTTCTCAACAGATTGTGGCTGAAACAATTCTGCCTGTTGATCTTGCGAGACAAACTTTTAGTCATCAGACAGCAGCAGTTCCGTTTGCTGCCGATATGATTTATGAGCCAGCTCCTGAGAAAATTATAGACCAATTATTGGTAAAGCATTTTAGTGTTCAGGTTTACCGTACTATGTCTGAAAGTGTAGCTTCGGAACATGGGGCACGAATGACAGCAATGGAAAACGCGACTAATAACGCTAGAGAAGTATTAAATAAATTAACATTAACATACAACAAAGTAAGACAAGAAAAGATCACTACTGAATTGATTGAAATCGTCAGTGGCGCTGAAGCACTATAGAGGTAAAAGTCATGCAAACTGCAAATGGAAAAATTAAACAGGTATTAGGCCCCGTAGTTGACGTTGAATTTGAAGCTGGCTATATGCCAGCAATCAACTCAGCTTTACGAGTTACAAATAAATCTATCAGCGAAAAAGAATACAACCTAGTGTTGGAAGTCGCCCAACACTTAGGAGACTCTGTTGTAAGAACTATTTCAATGGATTCTACTGAGGGTTTAGTTCGCGGCGAAAAAGTTATGGACACAGGCAAAATGATTCAAGCACCAGTTGGTGAAGGCGTTTTAGGACGCATTATCAATGTTATCGGCGAGCCAGTTGATGAAGCCGGTCCAATTAAGTCAACAGAGTTTTGGGACATTCACCGAGCAGCTCCGAAATTTGAAGACCAAGCAGTCCGTGCCGAAATGCTAATGACTGGAATTAAAGTCGTGGATCTATTAGCTCCTTATGCAAAGGGTGGAAAGATCGGTTTGTTTGGCGGAGCCGGTGTTGGCAAAACCGTTTTGATTCAAGAGCTAATTCGAAATATCGCTACTGAACATGGTGGCTATTCTGTTTTCGCGGGCGTGGGAGAGCGTACTCGTGAAGGAAATGACTTATGGAGAGAGATGAAGGAGTCAGGCGTTATTGCCAAGACCGCACTAGTGTTCGGTCAGATGAACGAACCTCCAGGCGCTCGTGCCCGTGTTGCTTTAACAGGTTTGACAGTTGCGGAATATTTCCGTGATGTAAAAAACCAAGACGTTCTTTTCTTCGTAGATAACATTTTTCGTTTTACTCAAGCCGGCGCGGAAGTATCTGCTTTACTAGGTCGTATCCCTTCGGCGGTGGGTTACCAACCTACTTTGTCTACTGAGATGGGAACTATGCAAGAACGCATCACCTCAACTAAAAAAGGTTCAATTACTTCGGTTCAGGCCGTTTACGTACCTGCTGATGATTATACTGATCCAGCTCCAGCAACTACATTTACTCACTTAGATGCTACGACAAATTTGGACCGTGATATTGCTGCTATGGCGATCTTCCCGGCGGTTCATCCGTTATCATCAACTTCAAGACTTTTAGATCCTCAAGTTGTGGGTGAAGAGCATTACAATGTAGCTCGTGGGGTACAGTCGGTACTTCAAAAATATAAAGAGCTACAAGATATTATTGCGATCTTAGGTATGGATGAGTTGTCAGAAGATGATAAACTAGTCGTTACCCGCGCTCGTAAAATGCAACGATTCTTGTCACAACCTTTCTTCGTTGCTGAACAGTTCACGGGTCTTCAAGGTCGTTATGTAGACATCAAAGATACTGTTAAAGGTTTCAAAGAAATCTTAGAAGGTAAACACGATGCTTTACCAGAACAAGCTTTCTACATGGTTGGAACAATTGAAGAGGCTGTCGAAAAAGCTAAAAAATTAATGTAATAAGGGCTTCAGATGTTTAAATTGAGTTTGGTTACACCAGAAAAAAAGTTAGTTACTGATCAAGAGATGGAAGAGATTATTGTCCCCGCCAATGCGGGTGAACTTAATATTCTTCCTGGCCACGCGCCACTATTAACAACTTTGATTCCGGGAATTTTGAAATACAAATTAAAAGGCACGGCTCAATTTTTCGAAGTTGCTATTAGTTGGGGTTATTGCCAAGTTTCTGCAGAAGGTGTTAACGTTCTTGCAGAGCACGCAATGACCGCTGATGAAATCAAACCAGATCTGGTTAAAAAGCAGTTGAAAGACAGCGAAGCAAGACTAGCGTCTGAGTCTTTGGACAACGTTGATTGGGAAAGCGCCCAGCATGAAATTGCAAGACTAAAGGCGGAACTAGATTTAGTTGAGCCTACAAAACTACATTAATTTAAATTAAAAAAAACGTTATTATATCTTTATGTTGAACCGCATAGGGGCCTCTCTATTTAAGATCATTCTTATTCATCTTTTTTTCTGTGTCTTTTTTATTTCTACTTCAGCGCGTGCCTCTTACCTGCGCGAACCGGCCAGCGAAGACAACCCAAATGATGGAATGATAGATATTTTATATCCAGCGCAAGCCACGGCCCCATATATCGAGCGAAGACAAAAATATTCGATAATGTTTTCAGTGCTGTCCGAACCTTTTATGCCCACGAAATACGCGTCACCGACGGATGGAGCATTCTATGAAGAATTATTTGGTGGCAAACAGATGCAAATGACATCGGTAGAATTAACTTGGAAATATAATCTTCCAATAGTTTCCGTGGGTGTCGGTATAACCTATGGAAAAGCAAATGTAAAAAGTAACTACTCTTCAATTTTAAGTGGCCTTGATATCACTAAAACCAGTATCTGCGGCACCTTATTTTTTGATGCTATAATGAAAGAACCTTACGTAGCGGCCTATGGAAAAAT
>JAYSSX010000194.1:0-1717 GCA_043720315.1 Pseudobdellovibrionaceae bacterium
TTTGTAGTAATGTCAGCTGCGCCCCAACTTTTCAGCTTGTGGACAGTGACGCTGTTTTTTTCTTTGGTAATTTTAAATCCACAATCCTGCATTTTTGAAATTAAAGATTCGATCCAATCAGGATTGATTTTATTGACAGTGACTTCTCCACCAGTGATTCCGCCGGCAATCAGTAAAGTACCTGCCTCGATACGATCGGACATCACTTCGTGTTCGGCCGCATGTAATTTAGAGACGCCTTCGATTCTGATAACACTTGTGCCGGAGCCGGTAATTTTCGCACCCATTTTAATAAGATAATTTGCTAGATCAACAATTTCTGGTTCTTTCGCGGCATTTTCTAAAACCGTAGTTCCTTCAGCCAAAGTTGCTGCCATCATAACGTTTTCGGTTCCGCCTACTGTGCTGGTCTCAAATAAGAAATTAGCTCCGATTAATTTTTTTGCTTTAGCGCGAACATAACCGGCTTCTAGTTCTATCGTTGCACCGAGTGCCTTCATACCATCTAAATGTAAATCAATTGGACGAGTACCAATAGCGCATCCACCTGGCAATGAAACCACGGCTTCACCATATTTCGCCAACAAAGGACCCAAACACAAAATACTTGCGCGCATTTTTCGAACTAGATCGTAATGAGCTTCAATAGAGTTAGCTTTTTTAACGTTAACAATAAACTTGGATCCATCAAATCCCGATTCGCTTCCCAAAGATTGCAATAAATCTGAAGTTGATTCGATATCTTTAAGTTTAGGAATATTACTGAACACGTGTTTGCCTTCAGCTAACAAAGAAGCGAATAGTAACTTAAGTGCCGAGTTTTTTGCCCCACTTACATTTACTGTTCCGTTTAACTGATGTCCGCCATTAACGACTATCTTGTCCATGATGTACCCCTATAATGTGGCGATTATAATCTGAATAATCTTTTATGATATTTAGGTTTTCAAAGCAGTTCATGGCTTGGAAATGTGAATATATGGATTCGCTGTGATTGTAACCCATTTCAAAACCTACAATGATAGGTTTTTCTGTTTTTTTAATGTTTTTTTCGATCAACGATGACCATTTTTTTAACTCGAAATCACTTGCGCGACTGGAAAATAAGGCTAGCGAAGGTTCGAATTTTTTAACATTTTTTTCAATCAAAACATCTTCAGTGTCTATATAGGGTGGGTTCGAAACATAAATATCTGCTTCAGTGATTTGATCCGTTTGATTCAAATCACTTTCAATAAAAAAACATCTGTCGATTAAACTTAAGTCTTCAGCATTTGCTTTTGCTACGCCCAGTGCGGCTATTGAAATATCATAAAAATAACAAACTGAATTTGGAATTTCCTTCAATAAAGACAGGCCAATACAACCAGATCCACTCCCCAAATCAGCGATGATAATTTTGTCGTGTTTAAGAAGACTGCTTTTTTTAATGACCTCTTCTACTAAAAGTTCCGTTTCCGGACGGGGAATCAAAACATCAGGGGTAACTTTAAATCTAGATTTATAAAAGTCTTTGAAACCTAAGATATAGGCGATTGGTTCGCCTTGAGAGCGTCTTTTAACCAGAGGACGGCATTTATCTAATTCTTCCTCGGTAAGTGGCTGATCAAATTTTATGTAAAGTTGAATTTTTTCGATCTGTAAAGCAGCGGCAATCAACATTTCAGCATCGAATCGAGCTGTAGCAATCCCTTTGTCTTTAAAAAAAAGAATTGTC
>JAYSSX010000195.1:0-3495 GCA_043720315.1 Pseudobdellovibrionaceae bacterium
AGGTAAATAAAGATTGGTGCTGTCACTAAAACAATCAAAGTTAATTTTACTGAGATCAATAACATGGCAACTAGAATGGCCATTAACATCGTAAATTCGGTAATAATATTTACCACACCATCAGTAAAAAGATCACCCAATTGGGCCACGTCATTAGTGATACGAGTGATAATTCGACCGGCCGGAGTCTTATTAAAATAACCGATAGGCAAATCCTGGACGTGTTTGATCAGATCCTCACGCACATAAAACAAAACGCGATTTCCAAATTTTTGAAAATAATAAAGAAATGAAAATTGGAAAAAGACTTTGGCAACCACGGCACTCATATAGAATATGGCGGCTACAAACAAGATATGACGATCCTTGGGTACAACGCCGTTATCAATTGCGTATCCAACAATCGTTGGTAGCAATCGACTAGAAACTGCGAGGCCTACAATAGAGAAAATAGAAAAGAACAACATACCTTTATGGCGTTTTCCATACGGCCATAATTTCTTAAATAGAGTACCGTACCCAATGTTACTTTTGATTTGATCTTCATTCATGAACTGGCTCATGCTAGCTCCTGAGGTAAGTAACCTTGAATTTCAGCCATTTTTTTATAAGTTGAACTATTTTGCAGTAATGATTCGTGGTTTCCGATGGCTTCAATTTGACCAGCACAAACAACAATAATTTTATCGGCTTTCAAAATGCTGGACAGGCGGTGAGTAACGATAATTTTTGTTCGATAGCCAATTTTAGAAAGTTCAGACTTAATTTTATTTTCGGTTTTCAAGTCAACAGCACTAAGGCTGTCATCTAAAATAATTAAATCCGAATTCATTGCCAAGCTGCGGGCAATGGTAAGACGCTGTTTTTGTCCGCCAGATAGATTTACCCCTCGTTCTCCCAATTGCGACTTGAATTGATGCTCGAGATCGTTTACTTCATGGTAAATGTCTACCGTATTAGTCAGCGAGTTCAAGTATTCCTGTTTTAGGACTTGAGGAAGGCCAAAGCTGATATTTTCTTCGATAGTGTCACTGAATAAAAAGGCTTCTTGCGGAACTAAGGAAACCTTATTGTAAAAAGAAAGCTGGTCAAAATCATGACTTGGCAGCGAGTTGTAATAAATTTCACCTTCAGTTTTTGGGTGTAGGCGTGCAATCAAATTGATCAACGTCGTTTTTCCGCTACCTACAGGTCCTACAATTCCTACGGTTTCGCCTTGTTTGATTTCAAAATTAATATTTTTTAATGCGTAAACATCAGTGTCGGGATACTTAAAGGAAAGATTTTCAACCGTAATAGTTTTAATTTCTTCTAACTGTAGTTTTCCGTCATTAGGAATGTCTGTGACTTCTTTAAGGAACTTTTCAATTCTGCTGAACGAAGCCATTCCTTTTTGGATTTGCGACATGC
This sequence comes from Pseudobdellovibrionaceae bacterium, assembly GCA_043720315.1. GTDB lineage: Bacteria > Bdellovibrionota > Bdellovibrionia > Bdellovibrionales > Bdellovibrionaceae > JAYSSX01. The sequence goes on from JAYSSX010000195.1 coordinate 1,411, forward strand.
TAAATCCTAGTGCCGACATTGGCCAAACCATTTTGTGAATGAATCGCTGGAATGCAACGATACTACCAATGCTGATGGCCTCTAATTCCGGTGTCTTCGAGATCAACAAGAGGAGGATCACACTGCCACTGGCAACGCCGAATTCCATAATGGGCATAAATAAAGCATCGATTTTGGAAACTTTGTTCGAGGCATCTTCTAATTTTCTACTTTCAATATTATATTTAATGAGGCGGTTATCTTCTTGGGCAAAGCCTTTAACAACACGAATTCCCGAAATCAATTCCTGCGAAAAAGCTGCGACATCAGATAATCGATCCTGCTGAATCTTGAAACTGGAATAGATCAATTTCATTACTTTGGAAATCAAAAACGGAACGGCAGGAAGGAAAATCAAAGTTTTCCAAGTCCAATCGGCGTTAAGATAAATCATCATTGGCAAAACCAAAATAATTATGGAAACGCCATCGACCAAAGTGAGTAGACCGCCACCCAGTGCTTGGCGTACCGCCTGTACATCATTCGTAATAAGACTCATCAGTTCGCCGATAGGGTTTTTAGCAAAAAAACGAGGACCCAAAGTTTTTAAGTGAGAAAATATTTTGTCGCGTAAGTCTTCGGCCGAATAGGTATGGTATTTACCAAAGATAGTTCTCCATAAAAATCGAGTTGCGGCCAACGTGCTCATAAGTGCAAAAAACTGCAAAGCGGTATAAAATAAATTTTCGCCAGGCTGCCCTGATGAAATTTGGTCAATGGCATCCTTTAAAATGAACGGATAATAAGCATCTAGCGCATTTGTAATTAAAAGAAAAAATAATCCCGTTAAGAACTCTTTTCGAAACATTTTAATATAGAAAAAGAAGGGATTCTTGTTAATCAATTCCATAGTTTTAGATAGCTAAAAATTCGGAGTTTGTCTAATATGAAACCATGAAGGAAAAAACTATTTACGGAACGCCAGGATGGGTCAATACCGTCTTGTATCCGTTTACTCCAAAAACTTTTATGACTCAAGAAGGGGCCATGAGTTATCTTGATGAAGGGACAGCAGTTGAAAATCAGCCTGTGTATTTGTTTTTACACGGAACTCCGAGTTGGAGTTATGAATATGGCGATGTGATTTTCACTTTAAGGCATAAGTTTCGATGTATTGCGCCCGATATGATCGGTTTTGGCCTTTCTAATAAGCCTGTCGATTTTGATTATAATTTAAGTACTTTGGCTGGCCATATTTATTCTTTAATTGAAAAACTGAATTTAAAGAATATTCGTCTGGTTGCATCTGACTTTGGCGGACCTATTGGATTAACTATAGCCCTTCGCAATCCTGCCTTATTTTCCAGAATATATTTGTGCAATACTTGGGCATGGCCTTTGGAGTACGTTGATTCAAAGTTTGCTTTTACCAAATATTTGGTCGGTTCGCCGCTTATGAAATATCTCTATTTGCGTTGGAATTTTTCAGCGACCCAACTGGTAAAACAGGCTTGGGGGCGTCACAAACCGCTGACTCCAGAAGAGCACTGGATGTATCAGACTGTCTTTAAAGATAAAGACAAACGAATGGCGACATGGAAGTTTGCCCAACACATTTGCAATGCCGGAAATCCTATGTGGAAAATTGGTAAACATTTAGATCAATTGAAGCATATTCCAATGCATTTTTTCTGGGGTTTTCAAGATAAATTAATTAATTACAAACACTACGAAGAATGGCGCCGAAGGTATCCATTGGCGACAAAAACAAAATTCGAATTAGTCGGGCATTTCGTTTGTCATGAAGCTGCTGAAGAAGTGATTGATATTCTTTCTAAAAGATAGGGATTTAAATTGGGTTTATGGAAGCCCCAGGTTTGCCAAAGTTTTGAATAGATCAAATGTCGAGGGGATATCTTCTTCGCTGCAGATCAACGAAAATAATCAAAAGGGATATGGGGACTTTGGAGCCCGAATGTTAGAAGGTAATGTCAAAAAATCGATTGTAGTTGTGCCTGAATCTGAAAAAGGAAGTGAACCTTATATTGAATCTTTCGGAAAAGCCAACACTCAGTTTTTAAATTTTGTAAAGTCGATCGAGGAAGT
>JAYSSX010000196.1:0-7107 GCA_043720315.1 Pseudobdellovibrionaceae bacterium
ATTTGCAGCCCTGGTATTATCTAGGATCGGGTTTGACGACCTGGATATTTTGGATGTTGTCCACGGCTGCCGGTGTTTACTTTGGCCAACTGGTCCCCAAATCTTGGAATTTAGACTTCGCCATTCCTTTAATGTTTATGCCCCTGCTATTTAAGGTCTGCAAAAACAAGTTTGCTTACTATACGGCGGTGTTTAGCATTCTGTTCATTATTCTTTTCCAAAAGGTCCCTTTCGGATTAGGAATTTTTGCTTCCATTATTTGCGCCAGCCTATCCGGTTATTATTTAGAAAAAAGATTTCTGCAATGATTGTTACTTCGATGCTGATTTTAGGTGGGCTTACTTTTTTTTATCGGTACGCTTTTATCAGTTTGATGGGAAAGAAACTGAGCGACCGAATCCCAACTGCACTATTGCAACTATTAGCGCCAGCAACCTTTGCGGCTATTATTTTCAACAATTTACTTTTTTCACACTCTGAATCAACAGCGATACGACCTAGGTTGATTATAGCTACCTTGGCACTGGCGTTAGCTTTTTGGACAGAAAGCATTTTAATCACCCTGATCTTCGGATTAACCGCCCTTTACTTTTTTTAAAACTCTGTTACCTTCCCCTTATGCCAAATAAGATTGCGGCTATTTTCACCACTTTTAGTATCGTTGCCTGCCTTTCAATTTTCAGCTACGCCGATTTTAGAAATCAAGAGGACTTTGATAGCTCAATTCAGCAAGTATTTCAACAGTACAGCCCGTTGGTACAGTCGCTGGGTGGTCAACTACGCATTGATAGCCAATGGAAAAACGACACGTTAAATGGCTTTGCAGAGCGCGATGGTGATCTATGGATCATTAAGATTTTTGGTGGGCTGTTTCGTCATCCCCTTTTAACCACCGATGGTTTTCAATCCCTCTTATGTCACGAACTAGGACATCATCTGGGCGGAGCCCCCTATAAATTTGACATCCCTTGGATGTCAACCGAAGGCCAAGCTGATTTTTATTCTGGTTCTGTCTGCCTAATCGGTCTTTGGGAAAATAAAAATAATCTTCATGCGATCAAAGATTTAGAAATCCCTCCTGAGGTCAGCAAAAAATGCTCAATCGTCTTCGAAATGGAAGAAAGAGTTGCCCTTTGTATCCGCATCGCTTTGGCTGGCTTTTCTTTTACTGAATTCAATAGGGTTGAACATGGTTACACAAGTGAAAATTCACCGTCTGATTTTTCCAATCCAGCACCGGTAAATACATCTGGGAAGTCATTGACCTATCCGCGGGCCCAATGCCGACTGGACACCTACTTGGCTGCAGCATTAAACCAAAAACCACCTGCTTGTTGGTAGAGAAGGAACGTTTTGCTTTATCAATTTAAAATTGAGTTGTCCGATATCGACCGTGAAACATACGCCAGTTTAGATTTTAAAGTGGCTCAACATCCTTCCGAAACGGCCCCCTATTTACTGACCCGAGTTCTAGCTTACGCCTTAAATTTTGAAGACGGATTAGAGTTTTCTTTGGCCGGACTTTCCGACCCCGACACTCCCGCTTTGCACAAAAAAGATCTGCGCGGAGAAATGGAAAGCTGGATAGAAATAGGGAATACATCAGCCCGAAAACTGCACAAGGCAACAAAATCGGCAAAAATAGTAAAAGTTTATACTTATAAAAACGTCAATGTGCTGGTGGACGAGCTCAATAAAAATACAGTTCATCGGGCCGATGAAATTCAAATCTATGCTTTCGATGCGGCTTTTTTGAATGAGCTGGAAAGACATTTATCTAAAAATAATCGCTGGTCATTTTTACACCAACAAGGACAAATAGATTTGGGAATTGGCGATAAAACGATTTCAACTACAATTCAACTAAAAAAACTACTGTGAAGTTTTGCGGATAAACGCAGCCAATTCCGTATCAGTCATCCACCTTTTTGTTTTACCGTACTGATATAAATCTTCATCGTAAAGCCGGTTCAGATAACTGTGACCAGTACTATCAACATCTAAAGAAGTTTTAAGCGCAAGAATCGGAACATCGCCATCAAAGTCTTTAGCTAAACCCAAAATCTTGGCTGCCACTGGCCATAACCATTCCATATTACGAGTCTTCCATAAAAAATCTAGAAACGTGGATTTAAATGAAGGCTTGATCATATTCTTTCCTATGCGAATTTGCTCTAACAGGTAATTCATTATCTGATCTTTGCGAATAGAATCCTGCAAGAAGCCTACTTCGGTCCATTCTAAAACAGTTTCAAAACGCGAATCAAACTCCATATCATCAGGCAGCATCATCGTACCATTTTTAAGACCTAATTTTTTAATAAAAAATTCATCTTTAAACAAGACCTCAGAGCTGAATTCGGGAACGGTCACTTTCTCGTCCGATCCCATTTGAAAAGCATATACGGCCACTTCGGCACAAGTTAGCCGGTCATGTTTTTCAAGATCCAGACTGTAATCGTATTTTAATTTTCGACCTTGTTCCTTTTCAGAATTGTATACCTTAACTATCGCATTACTTGCCGCTTGGGCTAATTGAGGATCTTTTGGTCTTAAGATAACTATTCGGGCGTTTTCGTTTTTTAACGCTTCATCGTAACGATAAGGATCTAATCCTTTACCGATGTAGGCCTCGATGGTTTTCAACTGGCCGTCTTGCAAAACAAAAACCGCAATGTGACTGAGATGACTAGGAATCGTTGCAATCTGCGAAATCGTCGATGAGGTAAACGAGACCCCTTTAGCGATCATAATGTCACCGGGATGAATTTCATAAGTTCCGAATTTTTTATTCAGTAGTGATCGCTGCGGATCGGTTAAATCTGGCACGACAATTTTAGTGAAATCCACATCACTAATGTTTTTCTGTTCAGAAGCATGCGCTGAAACGTAAATTTGGTCCTGCAATCCACGCGAAACAAAATAGTACTCTCGCAGTCTCTTTAAACAACTGTTCTTTTTTAAATCGACCACAGACTTCAGATCTAAACGCAAATTGAACAGATCATTAACGCCTTGGATAGTCTCAATGTCATTTTCACCCTGAAGTGTTTGCTTCATTTTAGATAATTCTTCTTTGGCCTGATCAATCGTTTCTTCGCAGCCATTTTTTTTGATTTGCTTAAATAAGTCCTTCTGATTTTGGACCGACTCGGAAAAACCAGGGTCGGCAAAACAAAATAAGGGAAAGAAAATGGATATAATAAAGAGAGTATTTTTCATTAATAAATGGTAGCCGTGTCTCCCTGTATCGGCAATGTCATCTTGATGACAAAAAACGTCCTCGGACCCATTTTTTGATCTCATCTAGAACCTAAAGCCCACCAATTGGCTAATTTTTGGGCTTCATCAGTTTAAACTATTCATTTCTGGAGTGTTATGAAAACAGCCTTAATTCTATCGACTATTATTTTGCAGACCAGTGTATCCTTTGGATTTGGAATCGCCGCAAAGGGTGGATTCAAAACTTTCGGACAACCCGTCCATGAGACTTTAACAAAGAAGGCGACCCTGGATTCAGGCCCATTTTAGTGACTATCAATTTTTACACGCTATGGGTAAATCGACAGCCTCAGCCGAAAAAATCCGCGAAAGCATCGTTTTATATGCTGCGCATTTCTGGCTGATGATTCAGGACCCCAATTCTTTTTTAAATTTTGCCGAAGATTTGAGAACAGTTGTTTTACAACAGCAAAATCCAGTTCCCGGTTTCAAATACTCGCCTTATCAAATGATCGTGAAAAATGCGATCGAGAGATTTCCAAAAGAAGTTTTGTTTTTCCATGCGAAAAATCAAGATGAATTTAAATTCCGAGCATTAGGTTCTTTACTACACGTTATCCAAGATTCTTATTTACGCGGTCACGTTATCCCTGAAGGTTGAGAAGAAGGAAACAACGAAGGTGACGTTCTTTACTATCAAGATTACGCACAACAGGATTCTAAATCTCATAAACACACGGATGAACACACGAACAAATTGAATGATGGAAACGTATTTGAAATTCCAGCTACCAATGCAGCCTACCAGCACTCTAAACAGATATTAACATTGATTGCCAACAACTGCCCATGGACTAGTGGAAAAATTGTTGACCATAAAGCTTGTCCAAAAAGTGGATATAGTTTTATTAGTGAAGTTTTTGCTTACGCAGAAGGCTCAACTTTAGAGTCAAGAACCACTCGATCACATCCCGATTTAGTTCCGCAAAAGCAAGAAAACAATAACTACGGTGAAAATTATGGTGGCGGTTGAAATTAACTCGCCTGCGAATTAATATATTTTCATCTTTTACACCTTCGGCCATGTCTACCGACATGGCCTTTGTCTATTCTAGCTGGCAATAGGTCCGCTTACATAATCTAACATTTGTTTAATTAACTTAACCGATTTTGAAAAAGAATAGTCTCAATAGGGAACTATGTTAAATTCGCATCATCATTGCGGCGAAAAGCAAAAAGACTTTTACAATGACGCTTGTATCTTTACCCAACCAAAAGTCCCAAAAAGAAGCTAAACACTAATGTCCTCTTAGGCTGGTTTGTTAACAATAGAAAAGATGGGAGATTTTTCGATAGGTACACTTACCCTATCTTAAAAGTCTACCTTGGGAGGGGAAATGAATAATCAACTTTGGATTGAATCAATTGGTGGAATCATTATCGCGAGGATGCGAGGTGTACCTACTGAAGCCCTATTACAAGAGTTCCAATACAGGATTTTAACATTGGTAAAAGATACAGGACAAGGACGAATTCTGCATGATGTTTTAGAGATGGACGCACCGCTGGTTGAAGTGCCCTTATCCCAATGGAAACTGGATCAAAACTTAAAGAACATTCAATTACGCCGCGCTATAGTGGTTCCTAACTCGAGACTAAGCCTTTGACTTTGTTAATTAAGGTTTGCCTTGCGCATTACGACCACCACGCTTAGTCGGCTTCTGCGAACTAAATGCATTAGGCGAACCAAATCTTTTCGATAAATCCCGGCCTAAATTCCCAGATTTCCCACCTAACGCCTGTGCCGCTGCTTTTTGTTCGGAAATTTGCTGAAGTAAGTTCTTTGCCGGTGCAGCCGCTGGTTTAGTTGATTGGGCTTTGGCCGTTACCGGTTTTGCAGCTGCAGGTTTTTCGGTTTTTGCCGTTTTAGTTTTTTCTGAAGTTTGCTTTTTTGCCATAATTATTGAGCTCCTTTTTCAAGATGCGTATTTATCATTTTTAACGGTAAGTGGTCAATATCTGTTTCTCGAATTGAGACAACAAAATACCGGAACTTCTGAAATCAATACCTGTCCATTTCAATAACTTAAACCCTATAGTACATAGCCATTTGTACCGATGAAATAGTACTATGGCTTCCGATAAATCAAAAGAATTTAAATTCAGTTTTGACTCCCCAACCGATACTAACTCTTCGCCCATTGAATTTTCTGCTTGGGTAACGGCTATTAACGACAATACTGAAGACTTTGATCAGCCGGTTGCAGAAACTGATTCTCAGTTATCTCTTTTCGAAGATGAATCCGAATTTTTTATTAAAATGTCTTTACCCAAAACCTGTATTGGCTAGATTTGATTTGCGAAGATGCGCCCTTAAAGACTTGTCCAAGACCGAAAAATTTTTCTGAATGAAACTTTGACCACTTTTTGCACTATGACCTTTTACCCACTCAATCTTTAAATTAAGAATGTCGTTAAACCTATAAAACTCTTGATAGAGATCGGTATTAGCAAGTTGCTGATTTTTACTTTTACTTTTGAATCCGTTGGATTCCAGTTTCAAGCGCCGTGCCAGTAAACCGCAGATCGTTTGACAATCTGTATACAAAGTCAAATTCGAGAACCCTTCGGCACTTTCCAGCGCGAATAAGCAAGCCATTAATTCAGCACGAATATTGTTTGTAACGAAGACGCTTTTAAACTGAATTTTATCAATTTTTAGCTCTTCTTCCTTCGAAGTCGTTAGAGCAAAACCAACGATGCCCACTTCCAAGTTTTTGTCGAAGCTGGCGTCCGAATAGATGAACCCTTGTTTATTGACCATGGGAACAATTATAATCGTCTCACCATGAAACACCATCTTTTAATATTTTCGACTTTTATATACAGAAATTCCGACTCATCCCGATAAGATAATATGAAGCCTCGAAAGTTTTGGTCTTTAAAAAAGGCCTTCTCTTCATTTCAATTTCTCATTCTATTTTCAGTCCTTTTGCTATCTTTTCAAAATTGTACTCAGTTTAATTTAGTGCCAACTTCTTCGGATTCCGCTTCCTTAAGTGTCGCCGATTACGATCAAATTAATTCAAAATTGTTAACACCAAAATGTGTTTCCTGCCATAATTCAACCGTAAAAAGCGGCGGCATTGATCTTAGCAGCTACAGTAAATTAATGACTTCAAATGTAGTCACTCCGTACGATAGCGAAAGAAGTTTGCTTTATATTGTTCTTGCAAATGGCTCTATGCCAGAAGGTGGCCCTCCGGTTTCCAGCACTACCCTGCTGGCCATAAAAACCTGGATCGATGCTGGTGCACTTGAGCAACCATTGGCACCGCAAATTTGCACTCCCCCTAAAAATGTTCTGCCGAGACTTTCCCATTTTGAATATGAAAATATTTTGAATGACATCTTGGATGGAAAACTCAATGCAACTGCATTAAAATCCCTACCCGAGCTGCCACCTCTTTTTGGGTTTGACAATATTTCTGATTCAAAAATCGACAAAGTTACAGCCGAAGCTTATTTTAGCGTGGCCGAAGATATGGTCGGCCAATTACTTGCTTCGACTTCTGTCATGTCTGCTTGTCCGGTGAGGCCGTTTTATTTACAAACCTGGGAAAACTGCGGCAAGGAAATCGTAAACTCAGTTGCAGAAAAGTTATACCGTCGCCCGCTAAGGCCGACTGAACTTCAGAACTTTAAAAATCTGTTTCAAAGTAATCTGGAAATTGGAATCACCCGAATAAGAAGTTCTACAGAGGCTCCTGTCAGTAACGTTGATGGCTTGGCCCCTGACAGTAGCCAGATTGTCGGCTGGGCCTATGATCCGGATTGGCCAGAACGTGCCGTCGAAATCCTGTTTTATGCTAAAGCCGCTGATAG